>JAITKL010000042.1 GCA_031278405.1 Endomicrobium sp.
GAAATTTTTTCTTCCATAAAAAGTTTTAAACAAATAATAGCTGTTGTGCCTAGATATATGATCGAACCTTTAAGAAAGCAGAAAGATAAGCTGTTAAATAAAATTGAGTTGGTAGCAGGTGGACAGGAAAGATTTGATTCTGTAAAAAACGGCTTGGCACTAATTAAAGACGATATTGATTTTGCGGCTGTGCATGATGCGGCAAGACCGCTTATCTCAAAGTGGGATATTTTAGCGGTTTTAAAAGAAGCGACACAAACAAAAGCCGCTATAGCAGTTGAGAAAATAAAAGACACAATTAAACTTGTTTCCAGTAAAAAACAAATATTAAAAACTTTAGACAGAAACGTTTTAAGAAATGCGCAAACACCTCAAATTTTTGAAATAAAACTTCTGAAAAAAGCATACTCAAAAAAAAATATGAAAGCGACAACTGACGATTCGCAGGTTATTGAAAAATTAAAAATTAAAGTCTCAACCGTTGAAACTAAATTTCCTAATTTTAAAGTAACTACAAAGCAGGATTTTGTATTAGCAGAAAAACTATTGAAAAGGTGAAAAATGTACATTGGATATGGATACGATGTCCACAGATTAAAAAAAGGAAAAAAACTTGTTTTGGGAGGTGTAGGAATACAAAGCCCTAAAGGACTTGATGGACACAGTGACGCTGACGTTCTTCTTCATGCTTTAATGGACGCATTGCTTGGTGCCGCAGGATTAAATGATATAGGACATTTTTTTTCAAACACTGATATTAAATATAAAAACATATCAAGTCTTTTGCTTTTAAAATGTGTTTACAAAAAACTCAAAAAGAAAAATTATAAAATTAACAATATAGACATTACAGTTATTGCAGAATCACCGAAAATCTATCCCTTTATTGACGATATGAAAGCAAACATCTCAAGAGTTTTAAACCTTTCAAAACAAAGAATAGGCGTCAAAGCAACTACAAACGAAAAAATGGGCTTTTTAGGACGTAGCGAAGGAATAGCCGCAATGGCGGCAGCGTCAATTTCTAGAAAATAAAAAAAGGACGCTATAATGATAAAAGTTCATAATACACTTTCAAATAAAAAAGAAGAATTTAAGCCTCAAAAAGAAAATTTTGTATCAATGTATGTATGCGGCGTAACTCCCTATGACGAAGTTCATTTAGGACATGCAAAAGCATATGTCGTTTTTGACATTATAAAAAGACATTTTTTAAAAAGAGGATACAAAGTAAAACATGTCCAAAATTTTACAGATGTTGACGATAAGATTATAAAAAGATCTCTGGAAAGGAATATTAAGCCTAATGAACTTGCTCAGACTTATATAGACGATTATTTTGCTCAAACAGATAAATTAAATATTTTAAAAGCAGAAATTTATCCGAGAGTGACGCAAATGATATCCGAAATAATAAGCTTTGTAAAAGAACTTATAGATAAAAAGTTTGCTTATGAAGTTGACGGTGACGTATATTTTTCAGTAGCTAAATTTAAAGATTATGGAAAACTTTCCAAGAAAAAGCTTGGCTATTTGAAAGCAGGCGACAGGGTAGGAATTTGCAATGATAAAATTGCTACATGCGATTTTGCTTTGTGGAAAAAGACAAAAAAAAACGAACCCCAAGAAGCCTCTTGGGAAAGCCCATGGGGAAAAGGGCGACCGGGCTGGCATATAGAATGTTCCGTTATGTCGTCAACTTTGCTCGGAGACACCATAGACCTACACGGCGGCGGACAAGATTTGATATTTCCACACCACGAAAATGAAATTGCTCAAAGCGAAGCAAAAACCGGCAAAACTTTCGTTAAATATTGGATACATAATGGCTTTATCACTGTAAACAAAGAAAAGATGTCAAAATCTTTAAACAATTCTTTTACTTTAAAAACTATATTTGAAAAATATGACCCTAGGGTTGTTCGTTATTACCTTTTAACGCAACACTATTCTAGCCATTTGGATTTTTCAGAGGCAGGGCTTGACGCGGCAAAGAATACTTTGCAAAGAATGGACGACGCGTACTTAAGACTTCTTTCTTCTACTAATAGAGAATCAATCAAAAAAATAACCGACAAAGATTTGCTGGATTTACGAGAAAGCTTTTTACAAGTACTAGATGATGATTTTAACTCTGAAAAAGCATTGTCTTATCTTCATGAATTAAAGAATATAATATTAAAAGAACTATTTACTGAAAAACCGCAAAGACTTGCGCAATTAAAAAACCTTTATGAAGATTTTGCTGAAATTTCTTTAGGAATTTTTTTGCCTAAGGAACAAAATAATAATGAGTTACAGAAACTTTTGAAAGACAGGAATAAAGCCAGAAAAAATAAAAATTGGGCGGAGTCCGACAGAATTAGAAACATCATAGATGAAAAAGGCTATAAAATAGTTGACAATAAAGACGGTTCATCGGTTCTTATGAAAAAGATCTAGTTTTAACTCCACGCATCTTATTGACTCTTAGAAAAATCTTTAAGAATTCTCAACTTAGCAATATCGGCGACTTAGCCAAATCTATGAAATCCAAGACAGTGTCTGAGATTTTTAAAAGGAATATGTTAAATTGCGCGACTTCTTATATTGCCCAAACAGTACGAATATAATATCTTTGCTTGGCGGAGATATTGTTTTTATAGGCAAACCATAGCACTTGTACCTATTTTTCTTAAAAATAGATAACATTTAAAACTTTTACAATCTTCAATAGTTGGGTTTGCGGTTTTCTTAACTTCTATTGCATATAAAGTCATATCTTTTCAATAATAAAGTCAATTTATTTTTGATCTGTATCGTATATTCCCTTTATCTTCATTATGTAAATAAGACTTCAGAACTTCGGCAAATATGTAAGTCGGGCATCCGTCAACTTTGCTTGTCAGTTCATAAGAGAATCTTTGTGGAACCCCAAGAACATAAGAATGACGTGAATCCAAGTATCAAGAAAGTAAATCTTAGGTGTTTTACATCTTAATCTCTTATTCATAACCACCTGTTCTTTAGGTGATAAAATGGCTTTTGATAATCTCTTTATACAAAAGCCCGAACAGTCCAAGTATTACAACGCGTCCGACAGGAGATTCTCTTAGTTCTTTCATAAGCTCATATCTCTGCGAACATGTAAACCAAAATAATCCATCTTTATTCAATTTATCAGAGTAAAATTTAATATATACAAACAATTCGAGGCATATTGTGTACTTCATATATTATAATAGGATGCTGATGTTCCTGAATAAATCTTTCAGAGTCATTTTGTAAGATCTCTCATGCTTTTATCATCTATCTAGCAAGACATATTGCTATTTTAAACGAAGGGAATTATAGTTATCAAACATGAATTTTAATTCCGTTCTAAAGTTATAACTGCTATTTCGCTTGTATTAAACAATCTCATAGGCGGACCCCAGAGACGAGTTCCAGAAGTTATATACAAATTGGAATTACTATTCTTGTATAATCCATAGTTATACTTCATAAAAAACTTACGCGCTATTTCAATCGGAGGGATTTGTCCTGCATGAGTATGTCCTGAAAGCTGTATTATACTAATTCCTTGCTCTGAAGAAATGTCAAAAGATTCTGGCCGATGACTTAAAAATAATACTGGATAACGCTTATCAACATTTGACAGGGTTTTTGAGATCTCTTCATTGTTTTGGTAATAAATATCGTCTATGCCAGCGACGTTTATAATATTACCAACAACTATATTTTCATTTCTTAAAGATTTAAAGGACAGCTTTTCTGTCATTGGAAAAAATTTATCCGTTCCTATGTAGTGATCGTGATTACCGGTAACTACAAAAACACCATACTTAGCTTTTAATTTGTCAAATCCATAATTAAGATACCCGTCATTTTTGTTTATGTCCATATCTATAACATCGCCTGTAATAACTATCATGTCAGGCTTTAAAGCCATAACTTTATCAAAAATTTTGTCTATAACTTTTAGAGAAGAAAATTGATTAATGTGTATATCTGAAAGCTGCACAATTCGTAAAGAGTTTATCGGCAGATTTGGAACTTTCAAATTTACTTTTTTAATGTTTAGAATAAATGCAAAGTTTAACGAAGACCAAATCAAAGAGGCTATGCTTAGAATTATTGTCACAAGAGTTGAATAATATCTAAATTTTTTGATTTTAAATATGATGCAATTGGCTAAATTTACAATATCATTTATCAAAATAAAAGAAAGGAATATGCTCCATATGCCCACACAAATATATCCGAACGGCACTATAATTGACATAATAGAGAATTTATAGTAACTGTCTATAAATGACAAAATGCTTATAATACCTAAAACAAAAAACGTTGTGTATAAATAAATGTTGTGGGGATACCGAATGTTTAAGCCTGAGATTATCCTCCAAGATATATAGATATATCCGAACAAATAAAGCGATAATATTAAAACAAACATTACTTTCTCCTTAGTTTATTCATAAGAGAAGCCCTTGCTTTTAAAAGAAACTCAACTGCTACGGGAGACAAGTAGTCAGGATATGACCACGGAAGTTTTTTATAGTTGTTTTTTTGATATATTGTCGTAACTTCGCCGTATATTCCTTTTTTTAAATAAATTCTGTGGCTGTAGTCTTTAGTTGTGGCAAGTATTACATTTGCTGGAGTTATATAGCCCGGATCAATATTTATTTTTCTTTTATTATCTATAGC
>JAITKL010000071.1 GCA_031278405.1 Endomicrobium sp.
TTACCGACAAACCCACCATAGCAAACTTGATATATATTAATCGTTTAAAGAAGAGAAAAGAAGAAAAAGAAAACCCGACAAAAGAGCAAGAGCCCATAGCTATTTATGAAGAGACAAAAATATGACGGATGTCTTCCACAAAGAATAGAAAAGATACTTGTATTTATAAAAAGAACTCCAATACAAACTTATTGCCAATTATAATTGCAAAGATAGCTGAAAAAATTTAGCAGAAAAAAAGTATAAGAAAATAATTATTGATCACAATAAAATAAAGAGTCAGGAGTATTAAAGAAATGTCAAAACAAGTAAAAATAAGTCATGTATTTTATATATACTAGAGTAGGTCGAATTTTAATAACAATTAATGATTTCCTAAAATTGTTTTTAGATTGTAAATGTAATATAATATCTGAAATTATAAAATTGGAGAATTGGCAATGTATAAAATTGTTTTAATCAGACATGGAGAAAGTGCTTGGAACAAGGAAAATAAATTTACAGGCTGGACCGATGTTGATTTATCCGAAAAAGGCGTAGAAGAAGCATTAAAAGCTGGCGAACAGTTAAAAAAAGACGGATTTATTTTTGATTTGGCATATACTTCAGTTCTTAAAAGAGCTATAAAGACTCTTTGGAATGTACTCAATACTATGGACTATGTATGGATTCCAGTTATTAAAAGTTGGAAGTTAAATGAAAGACATTATGGCGCCTTGCAGGGACTAAACAAAGCTGAAACAGCAGCAAAATATGGCGAAGAGCAGGTAAAAATTTGGAGAAGAAGTTATGATACACGTCCCATGCCTTTGGAAGAAAGCGACACTAGATATCCCGGCAAAGACATACGATATGCTGGTCTTACAAAAAAAGAACTTCCTTTAACAGAATGCTTAAAAGACACAGTAGAAAGAGTAGTGCCTTACTGGGAAAATGAAATAGTTTCTCAGATAAAGACAGGCAAAAAGATTATTATAGCTGCCCATGGGAACAGTTTGAGAGCTTTAGTTAAGTATCTTGATAACATAAGCGACAATGAAATAGTAAGCTTAAACATACCTACGGCTATGCCACTTGTGTACGAACTTAATGATAATTTGAAACCCATAAAAAGTTATTATTTGGGAGATCGTGAAGCTGTTAAAAAAGCTATGGAATCAGTTGCAAATCAAGGCAAAGCAAAATAAATTATATCAATTATATCAATCGCATAAACTAAACAAGGGACTGCAAATGATACGCAAGTTTAAAATTTATGTTAAGAATAACAAAATTTGGTTTATTATTGGTGGTATAGTACTTGGGCTTTTGGGTGCTACGATATACGGATTAAGCCAGATGGAGTCTTTTTACAGACTTATGACTCTTGTTCAGCTTCCTATGCAGCTTCTGTTGGCGTTTGTGTCTGCTGCAGCCTTTGTGTTTATGTATGTGATGTTTTTTCAAAAAGGCGGTTTCTTTAGTTTAAAGAAGAAGAAAATAAAAGCAAAAGATATAAAAGTTTCGTTTAAAGACGTTATAGGTCTTGATAGTGCAAAGAAAGAAGCTTTAGAGGTAGTCCAGCTTATTAAAGATAGAACACAGCTTCAAAAAATAGGCGGTAAAATTATAAAAGGCATTCTTCTTATGGGTCCTCCAGGCTGCGGGAAAACTTTGCTTGCAAAAGCTATAGCCACAGAATGCAATATTCCTTTTATTTCAATGGCGGGTAGCGAGTTTGTTGAGATGTTTGTTGGCGTAGGCGCAAGCAGAGTAAGAAGCCTATTTAGAAAAGCTAGGGAATATGCATATACTGACGGTGCCTGCATAGTTTTTATAGACGAAATAGAAGTTATTGGAAGAGGAAGAACTTTTTCTTTTATGGGTGCAGGAGAGGAAACCAACAGTACTCAAAATCAGTTGCTTGTAGAGATGGACGGACTTGATAACAAAAAAAGTAATGTTATAGTTATCGCAGCTACAAACGCTGCTGAAAATGTTTTAGACAAAGCTTTGCTTAGACCCGGACGTTTTGACAGAAAAATTTCTATAACGCTTCCGAATTTAAAAGAAAGAAAAAGTTTATTTGAGTTTTATTTAAAGAGCGTTAAAGTCTTTACAGACGTAAAAATAGACAGACTAGCGAAAAAAACTGTATATAAGTCCCCTGCGGACATTGAAAACATGATAAAAGAAGCAGCTTTAATTGCTACAAGAAAAAAGAAAGAACAAATTGACATGAAAGATTTGTCTGAGGCTATGGATAGGATAGATTTGGGTATGGAGACAAATCTAGATATGACTCCCAGAGAACTTGAAATGACCGCCTATCACGAGGCTGGTCATGCAGTAGCAATATATTTAATGCATCCTACTGATGATGTATTTAAAGTTACTGTAAAATCTCACCAGGGGTCGCTCGGGCTTGTGGCTCATCTTCCTAAAGAAGAGTTGCATAGTGCAGACAGAGAAAAATTAACTGCTGATATTATAGTTTCTTTGGCAGGCTATACGGCTGAGAAAATTAAATATAATACTTCTACAATTGGTGTTTCTGCAGATTTTAACCAAGCTATGCGAATAGCAAACGCTATGGTTTGGAAAGTTGGTATGGGCGAAAATGGCTACGTCGGAGATTTTTCGGCTATACCAAAAGAAGAGGTTTCTCAGAGTTTAAAAGAAAAATTGAACAACGAGACTTTGGCTATATTAAATGTGTGTAAGTCTAAAGCTGACAAATTTTTAAGAGACAATTGGGACGCTGTTGACGCTGTAGCGAAAAGGCTTGTCAAAGATAAAGAATTAGATTTTGACGAACTAGAAGAAACAATGGCATCAGTGGGAAAAAGAAAACCTGAAATGACTACTACAGACGATGCAAATAATAAGGAATAGATTAAGCTGTAAAACAATCAATATCATGAAAATCATGAAAAAAAACTTAGTTTTGCTTTTATTTGCGATTATTTTATTGAATTCTTGCGGGGTGACTTACAAGAAAGAAAATCTTACTCAAGATTTAGAAAAATTAGTAAAGAAAGAAACAGGACAAGACACAAAAGCGTATATTGTAGGCAGAACTTTGTATCTAGCTATGCAAGTTAAGGAACTTACCCCGTTTGCTGAGCGCGAGGCGTTTGCTAAGGCTTTGCATAAGGTAAAGATAGCTGGTGAAGATATATCAAGAGTTGTTTTAAGTAGCGATTCTGATATTAAGTTTATGGTAGTTAACGCTTTCAATCCCGCCTATACTATTCTTATCAGAGTAGTGCAAAATATAGACGATATAAAGAATCACTTTTATATGCGCATATCAAAGTCTGATTATGAATCAAGAACTCTTGTGGAAATATTTGGATATTCAATAGCAGACATTATAAGAGATAAGCATGATATTTCACAGGACGAGTTTGTCGGAAGGCTTATTGTGTCAAAGCTAAACGCTCTTCAAATTGCAGGGGACGTTCAGTATGTAGTCGTCAGAAACAAAATTTTATTTTTGGTCTTACTTGGAAAACTCAACGTCAAGAATATATTGTTGATTGAAGATTTTTTAAAAGGACAACTTAAAGATTATTCAAAAAAATACAATAACCCTTTTAACGTGATAGAAGTTCTCAATTTAAATGGGACAAGAGCATTGTCGGTCTCTTGACGCTAAGCGAACAGGTGGACTGCATATAAAAAGGTCATAAGAGAATCTTTAAATATAAAAGTGAACAAAAATGTTTATTTGGATTATGAAAATGGATTTAAAGAAGTTCTGTTAGATGTTCTTCTTCGCATCAGGGTTAAGAGTTAAAATTATATTCGGGCTATTATGGATATTACCGTAGGTGGCAAATCTGTAAAGTTTTTAGTTGTTGTGTTTAAAAAAGAAAGGATAAATGCTATTCTTAAGCCCTGTTGTTGGTTACTAAATTATACACATCTTAAAAATCCTAAAATTTAAATAAAAAGAGAAAATAAATGTTAGCTGAGAAATACGTAAAAATTAATTTTAATTCATATGAAGATTTTTTAAAAAACTGCAAAATAAAAGTTCCAAAAGATTTTAACTTTGGTTTTGACGTTGTGGATGAAATGGCAAGAATTGATCCAGACAAAAAGGCTATGGTTTGGTGCAATCCTGAAGGAGACGAAAAAACGTTTACTTTCAACAATATGAAAACTGAAAGTAACAAAACTGCAAATTTTCTTAAATCGTTAGGGTTAAAGAAAGGCGATGCGGTAATGATAATGGCAAAAAGGCGTTACGAATATTGGCATTTTGCAATTGCTTTTCATAAATTAGGAATTTTGATGATTCCCGCAACGCATCTTTTAACTGTAAAAGATATAAAGTATAGAGTTGAAGCTGCAGATATAAAAGCTATAGTTGCCGTAGCGGACAAAAGAATTACAGACGTTATAGACGAAGCAAAAGAAAATCTTCCCATCTTAAAATATTTGATTTCCGTGAACGGATATGTAAATGGATGGATTGACTATTCAAAAGAATTAAAGAAGTTTTCCGATGTTTTTGATAGACCTATAGGAGAAGAGGCGACTACTACAGATAACTTTTTGCTGTATTTTACGTCGGGAAGTACAGGTATGCCTAAGATGGTGTACCACGACCACTCATATCCTTTAGGTCATATTATAACTGCAAGATTTTGGCAAAACTTAGATGAAAATAGTTTGCACCTTACGGTGGCAGATACTGGGTGGGCAAAAGCGTCTTGGGGAAAAATATACGGTCAGTGGCTTTGCGGAGCGTGTATTTTTGTTTATGACTACGAAAGATTTGACGCCAAAGATTTGCTTGAAAAAATAACCAAGTACGAACTTACTTCTTTTTGCGCGCCGCCAACAGTTTACAGGTATATGATAAGAGAAGATTTTTCAAAATATAATTTATCTAAATTAAAATATGCAGAAACTGCGGGAGAACCTTTAAATCCTGAAGTTTTTTATCAGTTTAAAAAATATACAGGTCTTGAAATAAGAGAAGGTTTTGGTCAGACAGAAACTGTAGCTTTAGCTGCAATGTTCCCTTGGATAGAAGTAAGACCAGGCTCAATAGGAAAACCTTCTGCATGGTGGGATGTGGATATTGTTGACAGCGAAAATAAGTCTTGCAAGCCGGGAGAAGATGGACGTCTTATAATAAGAACTGACAAAGAAAGACCAACAGGTTTGTTCCTAGGTTATTATAAAGATGAAGCAATGACTAAAAATGTTTGGAAAGACGGCATATACGACACTGGCGATATGGTTTATAAAGACGAAGACGGATATATTTGGTTTATAGGTCGCTCTGACGACGTTATAAAAAGCTCGGGTTATAGAGTAGGTCCTTTTGAAGTTGAAAGTGCTTTAATGGAGCACCCTTGTGTGTTAGAGTGCGCTGTAACAGGAGTTCCAGACGAATTAAGAGGAGCAGTTGTAAAAGCTACAGTTGTTCTTGCCAAAGGGTATAATGCAAGCAAAGATCTTATTGTAGAACTCCAAAATCATGTTAAAAAGGTTACAGCACCTTATAAATATCCAAGAATTATAGAGTTTGTTGATAATTTACCAAAAACAATAAGCGGTAAAATTAAACGAAAAGAAATAAGAGAAAGATCCAAATTTACTAAATAAAATAAAGTTTTAGAAAATTGTTGCATACTAAAGAGGGATAACGTATATGGATGTCAGAGAACACATTTTAGAACTAGCCAAGAAAGCCAAAGGTAAAGTAATTTTGCCGGAAAGTTTTGACGCTAGAGTTTTGAAAGCTGCAGAAATGCTTACAAAAAACGAAGTTGCTTCGGTAGTGTTGCCTACTGAGAATATTGAAGAAGTTAAAAGGATTGCCGCAAACGCAAGTATAGATTTAAGCGGAATAGAAATTATAAGCATGGACAAAACTCTTTTGGATAATAACAAAGTTAAAGAGTTTGTTGTCGCAAGAACTAAGAAAGGCATGGCAAAACAGGATGCGTTAGCTTTGTTAAAGAAACCTTTATACTTCTCAATGATGTATTTAAAAAGCGGTAGGTGCAACGCTTGCGTAGGCGGTGCAGTTTATGATACGGCAGATGTTTTAAGAGCAAGTATTCATGTTGTAGGTACAGCCGAAGGTATAAAGAATATTTCTTCGTATTTTCTTATGATACCTCCGAAAAATCATTCTATTATAAAAGAACCTGTTATGTTTGCTGACTGCGGTGTAAATCCGGATCCTCAAGCTTTAGGGTTAAAAGACATAGCCGTTTCAACCGTAGCGAACTTCAAAAAGCTTTTTCCAGGCAAAACGGCTAATGTGGCTATGCTTTCTTTCTCAACTAAAGGAAGCGCAAACAATAAAATTTTGGAAAAAGTTATAGAAGCAACAAAGCTTACAAAAGAACATTTTAAAGAACAAAGTGACGTTAATGTTGACGGAGAGCTTCAGTTTGACGCTTCTGTAGTGCCAACTGTTGGAGAAAGAAAAGTTCTGGGTTCGGCTGTTGCAGGAAAAGCAAATATATTGATATTTCCTGATTTAAATGCAGGAAATATTGGCTATAAAATTGCAGAAAGATTTGGCGGATTTCAAGCGCTAGGTCCAATTATTCAAGGACTATCTCTTCCAGTAAGTGACTTGAGCAGAGGTTCAAATGCGGAAGATATATACTTGATAAGTACAATAATGCTTTTAAAATAAGAAGAAACAAAATGGAAATTATAGATGTGCATAATCGTATATATTCAGAAAAAGTTGTCTTCTAAAACTAAAGATTATCTTGAAAGTTTTACTAAACCCAAACTGATAACTTTGTCTACGGCAAACAGCTTGCTTCTAAGTTATAAATGAGGCGGGCATCTCAAAAAACATTGTCTCTTCAGTTGCTTCATATTTTTCTATTAAAAGGAAAGAAAAGCGGAATATACGAAATTAGAGAACAAAACCTATAAGGAAGTAAAAGAAGAAACAGAGCTTGCAAAAATAAGACGGCAGATAAACGAAAAGGGCTTGCAAATACAAAAAGCCGTATGGAAAAAGAAAAAGT
>JAITKL010000077.1 GCA_031278405.1 Endomicrobium sp.
GACGCAGAAAGAAGTATGAGAAATCTTGTTAATGTTTTCCAAGATGGTGCAGCTTGTCGTACTTATTCCGACGCGGTAAGGGATGCTGATAGCGTTTGCAGAGGTGTTGACGTAGCTTGTAGTGATTGTGTACATTAAGTTCAATTGTAAGCAGATTTGATTACATTTATCCATAATAAAAAGACTAATATTAAAATGTCTTCCGATTCTTCTGTTATCCTTCTTTATTTCATATTCTTACACAACACATAAAGAAAAAGCTCCTTACGATAAGATGTATAAATCTCAAGTTAGGGTTGCAAAGATAGTTCTTGAGACGCTAAAAGCTACTCTGAAATTAGCTGAAACATCTCTTGAGCAGTCTAAGATGATTCTTAAGTTTAAGGAAGTTAATTCTAAAAATCTTCTTGCAAATGATCCGGACTTAGAGATTTTTGAATTAAAAAACAAGTTTATTGTTAAATGTAAAAAAGCTATTAGAATCGCAAAAGAACATATTAAGGGTGCAAAAGAACATGGTATTCTTTTTGATGAGATAGCTAAAAATTATGTTAGCATTAATGAAATATACATTGAAAGCAAAAAGAATATCAATGCAATTAATGAAACTGAAAAATTTATTAATGTTTTTGAATCACAAGTAGAAGCGGTTGAGATTTTTTTTAGATATTTTGAACAAAGATTGGAATCCGAAAAAACTGAATTTGAATTTCTGAAATCTTTCAAACAAAAACAATCCAAGATAGGAATGAAGAGAGCGGACACCATCCTGAGTGATCTGGGACAAATTGACGTAAGAATATTGGCGATTAGAGTTAAATTAGCCGAAGCCAAAATAGACTTTGCCAAGGTATGTCTTAAATCAGCAAAAGCTGGCAATATTGCTTTTGAAGAACTTGCCAAAATCTTGCCAAAACGACGTGTATCAAACATTAAAATTGATAATATAGACCATATAGACATCAACAAACGTGACGCAATGTTTGATAATGTAATTATTAAATTTGCCAAAAGAGAAATAAAATTTTTAAAAGAAGAACTAAAAACTTCTCAAAATGAATTTAAGTCTTTAGTGTCTAAAGTCAAAAATTTTGAAAGTGATGCAAAAACAGATCCCGAGATGATAAATGTTTTAAAAGCCGAGAGTAAGGTAATTGAGATGCAAGTAGATATAAATAAGCTTTGTTTAAAACAAACGGAAAGTAATCTTAAATTCTTTATAGAACGACAAAAAGAGGTTAAACTAAATAAAAAGAAAGAGAAAGCATCAAAGAAAAAACTAGACAAATGGTTTAAAGATTCTCTTTTCTCTAAATAAAATAGACTATCTCTTCCTTAAGATGGAAGGTGTAGATAAAAACAACTCCGTTAGCTGATTTAAAAACTAGGTTTTCTTTATGATTTTGTACACGATGTAAACTATAAATATCCAAAAGGGAATAGCTATGACTTGTTTTGCCATTCCGATTTTAGGAAACGTCATTGTTGTAAGAATAAACGCGATAAAAGCAAGCGTGATGTAGTTTGAATAAGGATAAAACGGTGCCGGGAATAAAGTCTTTTCGTTTTTTTGTTTGAACTTCAAATGCGATATTGCTATAAGCGCCCAGTTTGTTATAACACATATAACGGAAAAACTTATAACTATTTTAAAAGACTTTATCCAATTAGGAATAAAGTAGCTTAACGGTACTACGGAAAATGTTAAGGCTCCCGATACAAGAATTGACGGTACAGGGATGCCTTTTTTATTAGTTTTTGTAAAAATTTTAGGAGCGTTTTTCTGAAGAGCAAGCCCGTAAAGCATGCGACTGTTGCTGTAAATGCAACTGTTATATACGGACAAAGCGGCTGTAAGAACTATAAAATTTAAAGTCCAAGCAACATATTTGAAACCTAGTTTGTCAAAAATCATAACAAAAGGGCTGTCTGATGGGTTTAGATTGCTCCAGTGATATAAAGACAATAGTATAGCAAGGGAGCCGACGTAAAAAATCAATATGCGAAACACTATCTGATTTACGGCTTTAGGAATTGTGCTTTGAGGATTTTCAGTTTCTGCTGCTGTTATCCCTATGAGTTCAACGCCGTCAAAAGCAAAAATTATCATAGGAAACGTTAACATAAATCCTATAAATCCATGTGTAAAAAAACCTTTAAATATTGTTTGTCCCGCGAACATTCCGACCGTCGGAGCGTTCCATAAATTTTTAATAGTAGTTCCTGGAATTAGTCCCGAATTGAAAAATAATATATATCCGCCTGCTAAAATCATTGCGCAAACAGCAAAAATTTTAATTGAAGAAAACCAAAATTCTACTTCGCCATATGCTTTTACAGTTAAGAGATTTACGGCATTTACAAGCAAAAAGAAAAATAATGCAGTTTTCCAAACGGCAATCTCGGGAAACCAATACTGCATGTATGCGGCAACAGCAATAAGTTCAGCTATTCCTACTAAAACGTAGTCAGCCCAATAATTCCATCCAGCTAAAAACCCTGCGAACCTGCTCCAATATTTCTCTGCAAAGTAACTTGAAGAGCCTGTAGCAGGTTCTTGAGTGATCATTTCGCCAAGTTGTCTCATAATTAAAAATACTAAAAACCCTGCGAGAAGATATGCCAATATAACTGAAGGACCTGTTGAGAAAATTGCGCTTGCAGAACCAAGGAAGAGACCTGTTCCCACAGCGCTTCCAAGTGCTATAAATTGAATATGGCGATTTGTAAGGTTGCGCTTTAAACTGCTTTCCTGAATTTTACCCATTCCCTCCCCTTAAAATTTTACTATTACATTTACATTTATATTATAATTTATATTATAGCAAATTAAAGTTTAAAAATCTGTTATTGGTCAATGCGGCAATGCTATGAAACTAAGCAATGAAATTCCACAAGATAACAAAATGGTGTAACTTTCATAATAAGCTAAAGGTTCTAAAACGTGAAAAATTTGTTAAAATTGCACAAGTTATTATTGTGTGTATCATATTGCATCAAACAGACGAAAGAAACGCAAATAAATACACAAGGAGAGAATA
>JAITKL010000068.1 GCA_031278405.1 Endomicrobium sp.
CACTTTTATACCATCTATTAATTTTAATTAGCTCTGTAATTGATCTGTCTAAAGATAACAGCATTTTATTAAGAGAATTATATTTATCACTATTTTTATCAACTGAAGACTCAACAACATTAAGTCTGTTGCTAGCTAAGTAGTCGCCTCTTTTATCAACAAAAACTAAGTTCATTCCGTCAACTATCAGCGCAAAATGATCAGCATTCTCGTCAAGCGCATTAACCCCGATAGCGGAAAATGGTTCGTCTATATCCATTAAGTGATATAAGGTTGGAATTAAATCTGACTGAGAAACTGTATATTTAACAACTTTTGGGCTAAAAATTTTTGGAGCATATATAACCATAGGGATTTTAAATCTTTTCTTTGTATCTCTATAGGTTTCAGCAAAATTTCCTGCAATATGGTCTGCCATAAAAATAAAAATTGTGTTGTCAAAATATCCGTCTCTTTTTGCCTGCTCAATGAAATGTCCTATAGAATAATCAGCATAGCACAAGTTATTCAAATATTTGTTTTCATTTGAAGTTGGAGGATATTTTTCAAATTCTTGAGTTGTTTGGATAAAAGGAATGTGCGTTGTTCCTGTAAAAGCATATAAAAAAAATGGTTTTCCTTGTTTATGGCTTGCGAACGCTTTTTTTGAAACAAAGTCAAGCATATCATAGTCATATGTAGTATCGTATTTATAGTCCATCAACCGAGGAAAATCTTCTTTCCCATAACTTACATCAAAACCTAACATATTCTCAGCCACAGAACACATCATTATAGATTTCCTTTCAGAAGACTGGGCATATGTAGTATTGTATCCTCTTTTCTTAAAAGCAGAAGCAATCTTTGTAAAATGACTCATGAAATCAAAGCCATAATAATGAACAGTGCCTGGAACTATTTGCATACCAACAAGAGACGAAATTAACCCAAACTGACTTCTTGGACCTGCAGAATAAGCATTTACAAATTTAATTCCATTGTCTGCTATTTTGTCAAAAACAGGAGTAACACCATATCCAACGTTCCCATTAAAAGAATCAATATATTGCGGCGTCCAACTTTCCAATAAAAAAACTACAATATTGTAGTTTGATTTTTTTTCCACTATTTTTAAACAACGCATTATAGGATATTTTTCATCTACAAAAATTTCATTTTTGTTCAAAAGAATTTTTCTTGTGTTTTTTAATGCCTGTTTCATAGGATAGTTAGAATTTATTAAACCTTTTGTATCGTTTGTCCCTTTAAGGAAATAATATTGTGTAAATATTCCATTTAAGATAAGTTGTATATTCTCTTGTTTTCTTGAGATCTTATAAGCGTCAATCAAATTTAAAGGCATCCCGCTGAGATTTTCTCTTCTTCCAAAAAGAACTATTAGAACTACAACAATAAAAAAGCCTGCGCTTCTATGTAAGCTTACAGGTTTGGGATTGTAATTTTTATCTATACTTCTAAAACTTTTTGTTATCGTAAAAATCAGCAAAACAAGAATTAACCCTAACGCCCACCAATAATATCGCAAGACGTATTTAATTATAAAATCCTTATCTCTAAACGCTAAAATAACGTCTTCTGTCATGTGCCTCTTGACTTCAGGAAAATAAAAGAAGTCTGCGGTTAACCCCAACAACATTGTCAACATAGAAACACACATCATTGTTGCGCAAATTTTAATAAAGATTTGTTTTTTAGAAATAGGTAAAAATAAAATTATTATAAAACCGCCCAAAAACAAACTTATCATCGCAAGATCAAACCGCAATCCATAAACAAAACTTACTGCTTTATCCAAAAAAGACAACCCAGCAAAAGCATCGGCATAAACAACGCAAAACAATAAACGAAATAATGAAAATATCAAAACCATAGATACAAAATAAATTAATGCGATTCGTATCTCAAACTTTATATCCTGCGAACACTTTACTAAAAAGATCTTTTTCGGCAATAGCCTCATAGCAAACATCCTCATTTTCATAAATTTTTAACGCATAATTCTTTAATATGCTAAACTTGCAAAAAGCAATAAATCTAGCCATTATGTGCTAGATTTATTGCTTTCCCAGCTACAAAAAAACAAACAATACTATCAATTATCCGCTTCTACCATTGGCAAAACTTATTCTGAAAAAATTATGTTTATTGGAACATGAGCATATTTAATCTGTATCCTGACAAAAATTTTTATATTTTATAAAAAAATTCACTGCGCGATTAACAGGTCTGTTTTCATTTGCCGTTGGGACTATGTTTGCTGCGCTAAAGCTGTATTTACAAGGTCCGCCTTCTCCACGACCCCCATAAGTACCGCCGTTTTCATCCGCATAGGAAAAAGCGCCACTTGGTGCCGTATATCCCTGATTTCTTCTGCTGTCTCCCCAGAACTGTCCCTCAATATTTCTTATCGCATCATTTTGTGGTTGACCCAATGGTGCGGCATTGCCACCGGTACCTCTTAAAAACATTCCGCGATAGTCTGGAAGTTTGAAGAAGTTGTCGGCGCTCGCGTTGCCATAGATCGTGCCAATAGCTTCAAATAAATCGGGATATGCTAACACGTCATATTCTCCTCCATCGCATGGCAAATACCCATTTGGAACTTTATTTCCAGCAAACGTTATTACTGTACCGACAGGCAGAGCGTCAATGCACTTTCTAACTGTAGGACAAACAAATTGTTGTCTAACTTCGTTCTTCCTTGCACCGCATTGTTCCTTAATCTGCCTTGAAACATATGCCTCAAAAGCGAACTCAAAATTCTCTTTAATTCTACCACATCCACTGCCAGCATCTCCGCAAGAGCAGGTTGACTTTGCCATTACATTAACAGCTAGACTCAGGAACAAGAACAATACATTTATCACGACAGTTGTTTTTTTCATAACATCCTCCGTTTTAAATTTAAACTCTAGAACTTTAAATCTTTGTTCAACTTCTTCCTCCTTTTTTAGAATAAATCATTCTACCAAAATTTCATTTCAAAGCAATATTCCCAGTTTTTTGTATTTCCCCACAATTAGTCCTTTTCAATGCTCTTTTAAATAAAACCTCTTTGACAATTTACTCATTTGCGGAATTGACGCAATGGCGTTAAAATATTATCCCCATACACAACTTGTTTGAAGATATAAAACTAAAACTAGAGGACGTTGTTGTTAAGAGTTCTTTGAAATGGTATGATTTTGTTATTCTTGACACACTTCCTTCGGAAAGTTACCTTAGCATATCGACTCTTGTTTATGCCAATGAAATTTTGGTTCTTGTAGAGACACACTTCCTTTCCTTGCAAAGATTAAAACAGTTGTTTGAAATGGTTGAAAGCATAAAAAGAGGACTAAATACAGACTTGAAAATTTTAGGGTTGCCTCCAACAAGACATACAAACAGAACAAACATGAATATTGAGACTTTAAAATTGTTAAACTCAATTTATAGCGGATTTTAAATAAGAGAGTATTTTAAAATTTGACAAACGGAGTTTTTTGTTATACTTTTAAATAAAGGAAGAAAAGAGGCGCTCGCAGAATAAAGCGAGAGAGGCATT
>JAITKL010000069.1 GCA_031278405.1 Endomicrobium sp.
ATTCTAAATAGATTTGATAAAACTGAAATAAAAAGAGTTTAGAATTAATGAGCATATAAATAGAAAAACAAATATTACTTATTGTGTAAGAAAAATGTTAGGACATGCAACATGTAAAGTAAATACAAACAAAAGTAAGAGGACAGGAAAAGAAGAATGATTTTAATTTTAGATTTTGGTTCGCAGTATACGCAGTTGATTGCAAGACGTATAAGAGAAGAAAAAGTGTATTGCGAAATATATCCCGGAAATAAGTCGCTTGACTCTTTTTCAGGAATTAAGAATTTGAAAGGCGTTATATTGTCTGGAAGTTATGACAGCGTTTATTCAAAAGACGCTCTTTGTCCTGATTCTAAAGTTTGGGAATTAAATGTTCCTATTTTGGGGATATGCTATGGAATGCAACTTATAGCTGAGCATCTTGGTGGAAAAGTCGCTCCGTCAAAACGCAGAGAATTTGGACTTGCAAGCGTAAGCGTAAAATGCGGTTGTTCTTTGTTCAAAGGTCTTAAGTCAAAAGAGACGCTTTGGATGAGTCATGGTGATAGTCTCTCCAAAATGCCGAAAGGTTTTAAGACAACGGCAAAGTCTGAAAACTGTCCTTATGCAGCCATAGAAAACATTTCAAAAAATGTATATGGCGTTCAGTTTCATCCTGAAGTAAAACATTCCATAAATGGTAAAAAAATACTAAAAAACTTTTTGTTTAATATCTGTGGCTCTAAGCGTGACTGGACAATGAAATCTTACATAGTGGACGAAGTGAAAAGGATTCGTCAACAAGTCGACGATAGCAAAGTTTTGTGCGCGTTATCTGGTGGCGTGGACTCTTCAGTTGCGGCTGTAATACTGCATAAAGCAATAGGCAAGCAGCTTGTCTGCGTTTATGTTGACCACGGGCTTCAAAAACTTGGCGAGACGGAAAGAGTTAAGAAAATTTTCGGTAAGACATTTGGTAAAAATCTCATAATTGTTGATGCCAAGAAAACATTTCTGTCAAAGCTTAAAGGTGTGACTGACCCTGAAGAGAAAAGAAAAATTATTGGACATACTTTCATAGAAATTTTTGACAAAGAGGCAAAGAAGTTAAAAGGAATAGACTATCTTTTGCAGGGAACTATTTATCCTGATGTGATAGAAAGCGTTTCCATAAAAGGCTCAAAAGTACCTATAAAAAGCCATCATAATGTTGGCGGACTTCCTGAAAAAATAAAGATGAAGTTAGTTGAGCCTTTGAAGTTTTTGTTTAAAGATGAAGTAAGAATTTTGGGAAGAGAACTTGGAATTTCTGAAGAAATTATAAACAGACAGCCTTTTCCAGGACCGGGTCTTGCTGTGAGGATTTTAGGAGAAGTAACGGAAGAAAAGCTGAATATTTTGAAAGCTGCCGACAACATAGCAACTCAAGAAATAATTAAAGCAGGTCTTTATGAAAAAATCTGGCAGTCTTTTGCTGTGATACTTCCAGTTAAAACAGTAGGCGTTATGGGTGATGCTAGAACATATGAGTATGTTATTGCTATAAGAGCTGTAAATTCCGACGACGCTATGACAGCCGATTGGGTAAAACTTCCGTATGATCTACTTGGATGTATATCTTCCCGAATTATAAACGAGGTTAAAGGCGCAAACAGGGTGGTTTACGATATTTCAAACAAACCTCCAGCTACTATTGAGTGGGAATAATGAAAAAAGTAATATTAAATTTAATATTAGCCTTACTGGTTGCTAGTTGTTTATTTTATGGTTGTTGTAGAGAATATGCCAATGACGATGATAAATATGCTGCTTCCATACAGATAAAAGGTTCGGACACTATTGTAAATTTAATTCAGGCATGGTCTGAGAATTTTGCAGAACAACATCCAACATATAATATAAGCATCACAGGTGGTGGCTCGGGAACAGGTTTCGCATCTTTAATTAACAAGACTTGTGATATAGCTATGTCTTCCCGTGAGATAGAAGATAAGGAAGAGTCGTTAGCAAAGAAAAGTAATGTAAACCCAGTTGAGTTTAAAGTCGGTCTTGATGGGCTTGCGGTTTTGGTGAATAAAAATAATCTCGTTGACAAATTGACGATAGAACAACTTCGCGATATATTTATGGCGAAAATTACAAACTGGAAAGAAGTCGGTGGCAAAGATTTAAAAATAGTAATTCTTTCAAGAGAAAGTAATTCAGGCACATACATGTTTTTTAAAGAGCGAGTATTAAGGAATAACGATAAAAACGCTAAAGAAGAATTTTCTCCTCATTCTTTGATGATGGCTTCTTCACAGGCAATATACGATGAGATAACGCAAAATCCCAATGCTTTGGGCTATGTAGGAATGGGATTTGTAAACGATGGCGTCAAAGCTTTATCTATAGCGGTTGACGGCAAAAGTAACTATATTTATCCTAATACGGAAAATGTTTTAAAAGGATTGTATCCTATTTCAAGACCGTTATATTTATATACTAACGGGGAGCCTAACGGCGTAATAAAAATGTTTATTGATTATGCTTTGTCTGACAAGGGGCAAAAAGTTGTTTTAGAAATGGATTTTGTTCCGATAAAAAGTTTATATTAAATTTTTATAATACTCAAATATATTAATGAAAAATATTATGGTTTTTCAACCGCGTAAAAGTTTATTATTTTTTTTATGGGATTAAAATGTTAAAAACTTTAGATTTTATTGTTGAAAAAATAATTTTTATATGCGGAATGGTATCTATTATATTTGTTATCTTAATTTTCTCTTTTTTGTTTGAGGAAAGTCTTTCTTTTTTTAAAGATTTTGGAGTTTTTAAATTTATTAGAGGATATTTTTGGTATCCTTCGTCAAACCCTGCTTCGTTTGGAGTTTTGCCATTAATAGTGGGTTCAGTTTTTGTAACCATTGGAGCGTGCGCTATTGCTGTTCCTATAGGAGTTATGACGGCTTTGTTTATTTCCGAAATTGCTCCAAAATGTATTCGCGAAATTTTAAAATCTTTAGTTGAAATTATAGCGGCAATCCCCAGCGTTGTTATAGGTTTTATTGGAATGATTACATTGGTTCCTCTGGTAAGAAGTATTTTTAATCTACCTACTGGTCTCACGGCTTTTTCAGGTTCAATAATGCTTGCCTTCATGGCTATACCAACTATAGTTACAATATCTGAAGACGCTATACGTTCGGTCCCTTGGCAGTATAAGCAGGGAGCTTTAGCTCTGGGTGCTACAAAGTGGCAGACCTTGAGAAGAATTATTCTAAAGGCGGCTATGCCGGGAATAATCGCAGCGGTAATGCTTGGCATAGGTAGAGTAATTGGCGAGACAATGGTTGTAATGATGATAACAGGCAATGCAGCCCATATCCCTCATTCTGTCTTTGAGCCTGTAAGAACAATGACTGCAACAATTGCAGCTGAAATGGGCGAGACAGTAAGAGGGAGCATGCACTACAAGTCTTTATTTGCGATAGGACTTGTTCTTTTTTTAATAACATTTCTTATAAATTTTATTGCAGATTTATTTCTGGGGAAAAATAAAAATATATGATTAAACTTAATCCTAAATTATCTCAAAAATTTTCATACACGTTGCTTTGTTGTGCTGCTATTTTGGCAATAATTCCAGTGATTTTAATGATTTTTGTAATAATAAAAAATGGAGCATCTGCTATAAGTTGGGAATTTTTATCATCAATGCCTAAAAGCGGCATGTGTGGCGGCGGAATTTTACCAGCAATACTTGGCACTCTTTCAATAGTGTCGTGTGCTATTATGGTTACTCTTCCAGTAGGTGTATTTGCCGCTATATA
Source organism: Endomicrobium sp. (assembly GCA_031278405.1). Next base: position 3,795 of record JAITKL010000069.1, read on the forward strand.
TTTAAACGAATATGCAAAAGACAATAGGTTTACCAGAATAATAAAGCTTGCAATCGTTAATTTGGCTGGAGTCCCGTCTGTTGTTTACGGGCTGTTTGGGCTTGGTGTTTTCGTTATGTTTTTAAAGATAGGAGTTTCTATAATTGCAGGCGCTTTAACCTTGTCAATAATGGAGCTTCCAGTCATTATAACTACCGCTAGAAGTTCGTTAAGTAGCGTGCCTTACTCTTTTAGAGAAGCGAGTTTGTCCTTAGGCGTAAGCAAATGGCAGACTGTAAGATATGTGGTTCTCCCAAATGCCATACCCGGTATTTTAACAGGAGCCATTTTAAGTATTGCAAGAATTTCTGGGGAAACTGCTCCTATATTGTTTACTGCAGCGGCATTTTACGTACCTCATCTTCCTCATTCAATATTTGATCAAGTTATGACTTTACCTTACCACCTTTATATTATTTCAACGCAAATTCCAAACATGCCAAAAAATATTATATACGGTACAGCTCTTGTTTTGTTAATGATGGTTTTGACTATAAGCTGCATTGCTATTTTTGCAAGAATTTATTTTAGGAAATATAGAAAATGGTAGATAAACTAAAGATAGAAAACTTAAGCTGCTACTATGATAAAAAATGCGTTTTAGAAGCTTTAAATCTTAATGTTATTAAAAATGAAATTTTGGGAGTTATAGGACCTGCCAACAGCGGTAAAACTACTTTTTTAAGAACGTTAAATAGAATGAATGATTTTGACATTACGTATTCAAGAAAAGGCAGTGTTTATCTTGATGGTGATAATATTTTTGATATAGATGCGGAGAATCTAAGAAGAAGAGTAGGTATGCTTTTTGCCATGCCGATACCTCTTCCTATGAGTATTTACGACAACATAACTTATGCGCCGAAACGGTTGGGACTTGTTACAAAAAAAATTGATTTAGATAATATGGTTGAAAGTGTCTTAAGGAGTTCTTCCCTTTGGGAGGAGGTAAAAGACAGGCTAGGTGCTTTAGCTATGAAGATGTCAGGGGGACAACAACAAAGGCTGTGTATTGCAAGAGTGCTTGCAACAAATCCTGAAGTTATTTTATTTGATGAACCTTGCTCGGGACTCGATCCCATATCAACTGCAAAGGTTGAAGAGTTAATGGTAGAGCTTAAAGAAAAATATACTATAGTTCTTGTTACAAATAATGTTAAACAAGCTTCCCGCGTTAGCGACAGAACGGCATTTTTCCTAATGGGCAAGCTTATAGAAGTTGATAAAACCGATAAACTTTTTGTTTCTCCGAAAAAAAAAGAAACGGAATATTATATTACAGGACGCTTTGGATAATAAAATGTCAAATTATAGAATTTTTATTTCAGCTGGAGATCTTTCAGGCGAAGTCCACGCTTCAAATCTTATAGAAGAAATAAAAAAAATAAATCCTTCTTGTTTTGTTTCATCTGCTGGTGGCGGTAATCTTAAAGCTGTTTCAGATAGTTTTATTAAAGATATAGTAAATATAAACGCTTTTGGGTTTTTGCCGATTAAACAAGCGTTTTATTTGAGGAAAGTTTTTAAAAAAATAAAAAAGCATTTTTTGGAAAATCGTCCTGATAAAGTTATTCTTGTAGATTATTACGGGTTTCATATACATGTTGCACGGCTTGCAAAGTCAATGGGAATTTCTGTCTTATATTATATTAGTCCTCAAGTTTGGGCGTCTCGTAGTGGCAGAATAAAAAAACTATCCAAAGTTATAAATAAAATGCTTGTTATTTTCCCATTTGAAGAAAAACTTTATAAAGATAACAATGTTGATGTTGTTTTTGTAGGAAATCCATTGATAGATAAAATCTCTCAAAAAACAGATTTTCAAAAGCATAATTTTAATATTTCAAATCCTCCAATTATAGGCTTGTTTCCGGGAAGTCGCCAAAACGCCATAAAGCGCCATATTCCTATACTGCTTGAAACTGCAAAAATATTAAAAAGGGAAATTAACGCTAGATTTGTAATGTTTTGCGTTTCAAATAAAATTAATTTTGCACTGCCTGAATATGTAACTTTTGATGGGTCTGGAAATTTTAAAAAAAGAGTTTCAGTTAATTTTGCTATTTCTCCTTCAGGCACCGTGTGTTTGGAAAACGCTTTGATGGGAATACCTATGGCTATAGTTTATAAACTCTCATATTTTAATTATTTTTTTATAAGGGCGCTGATTAAAGTAAAGTATATAGGAATAGTTAATATTTTAGCAGGGAAAAGTATTGTTCCAGAATTTATACAATTTGACGCCAATCCTAAAAAAATAGCTCAGTCGGTGTTGGAACAGCTAAAACCGGAAAATTATTCGTCAAAAGTTCAACAACTCCTTTCTTTTAGAAAGTCTCTAGGCTTTCCCGGAGTAAGCAAACGAGTTGCCGAAAT
>JAITKL010000039.1 GCA_031278405.1 Endomicrobium sp.
GTTGATGATTTCATTATTAACATTATGTTTCTTAACGAGAACAACACCTTTTTTAACACGCGAAACAAATAAGCCACGACATTTCAGAGTTTAAATTATCACGAAGATTATATCATGAAGTTTGATTTTCTATAAAATACATAGATCTTTTTAAGCTTACCTAAATCGTGATAATAGGACACTACTCGCACCAAAAAGGAATTTTCTCAAACAGCGTTTGCCACCTACTCTGCGATATCTGCAGTCATAATTGAAGTGATGATAGGTGTGACAGGAGCTTCAAGTATAAGACGATTAAGCAGAGGATTATTAAAATCCGAAAGCTCAATCAATTTTATATTTGTGGTTCTTGAAAAAATCTTTAAAGATTCCGTTTAACTCCGTAAAAAAGATTGTACTTCAATTAAAGCTACTTTAGATGCCTATAAGATAAACATCGTAAGCAAAGCGGAGTTAGCAATAAATAATAGGTTTTGTCACCAACATTTATAAAATCAGACATTCTGCGTATTGGATGCACATTTGCAACAACAAATATCGCTTGCCAAACATTGTATAAGAAAAACGCGTCAAAGCGCACATCATTTAATGCTGTGTACAAATGCATAACCTAATCTTGCCAATAAATAGTATCGCCACCGTAATTTTGAAAATGCAGAAACTTGAGAAGCAAAAGGTGATGATAAATATTCTTTTGAAATCTGAAAAGTTAAAATAGCAGCTATAAAGAGTAAACACATTAATACAACAGCGTCATTATCTTCTAAAATAGTTCTTTCTTTATTTTGAATTTGAGATGCAAAAAATAACAAATGCAACCATAAATATTAAAGCTGCAAACGTTATTTTTTGAGTCTATACCAACGTCGCCCATGCCCGCGTTACAAGCATGGCATAAACCGCTATTATCGTAAATAGAAACAAGATCTTTTGATTCAGAAAGCGTGAGATTCTTGGTAAGTTTCAAGAGAAAAACTCTTACCCAAGACCTTATTTTTGTTAAATAAATTATTCATCTATTCCTCTGCGTCGTTGGCAAACAACTCTAAACCTTTGCTTACTTAACAACAATCCGCACACCCAATTCTTTAAGCTGTTTTTCGCTTACAGGAGCGGGACTATTGGAAAGAGGATCCAACGCTTTTTGCGTTTTGGGAAATGCTATCACTTCTCTTATGGAATCTTCCCCTGCCATTAGCGCACATATTCTGTCAAAACCCAAAGCTAAACCTCCATGAGGAGGAGCGCCGTAAGTCAATGCATCAAGCAAAAAGCCAAATCTTTCTTTTGCAGACTCATCTGAAATGTTTAAAATATTAAAAATCCGCTTTTGAACATCGCTCCTATGTATTCTTATAGAACCTCCACCAAGCTCAATACCGTTCAAAATAACATCATAAGCTTTTGCTTTTGCAGTTCCAGCATTTTCTTTGTTCAACGAAACTTCATCTTTAGGCGAAGTAAATGGGTGATGCAATGCCTGCCATCTCTGTTCTTCTTTATCCCATTCCATAAGAGGAAAATCCACAACCCATAAAAAATTAAACTTGGACTTGTCTATAAGACCAAGTTGTTTACCCATTTCAAGCCTTAATGCTCCAAGACCATGAGCAACAATTTTCTCTTCATCTGCAAGAAAAACAATTAAATCACCCGATCTTGCTCCAACTTTAGATATAATTATTTTTATTTCTTCATCTTTAAAATATTTAACTATATTGGACTCGGCACAGGATTCCGTAATTTTCATCCATGCTAAACCCTTAGCTCCATATTTGTTAACAAATTTTGTAAGTCCGTCAATCTCTAAACGGGAAAAAGACGCACCTTTAGGAATACACAATCCTCTTACTATGCCACCATTAGATATAACAGATGAAAATATGCTAAAACTACACTCTTTAAGTTCAGTTGAAAAATCCTTTATTTCCATTCCAAATCTTGTATCGGGTTTATCGGAACCATAACGAAACATAGCATCTGCATAAGACATTCTTTCAAAAGGCATTTTCATTTCAATATTCAATATATTTTTGAATACTCTTGAAAGCATTCTTTCAATAACGTCCATCACATCATTTTCTTCAACAAAAGACATTTCAAGGTCTATTTGGGTAAATTCAAGCTGTCTGTCAGCACGCAAGTCTTCGTCTCTAAAACATCTTACTATCTGATAATATTTATCGAAACCTGAAACCATCAAAATCTGTTTAAAAAGTTGGGGAGATTGTGGCAATGCAAAAAAACTGCCATGATTCAACCTTGAAGGCACCAGAAAGTCCCTTGCGCCTTCAGGGGTAGATTTAGTTAAGAAAGGGGTCTCTATCTCCAAAAAATTTTCATCATTTAAAAAGTTTCTTATTTCATTTGCAACTTTATGACGCATTATAAAATTTTTTTGAAAATTAAGACGACGCAAGTCTAAATATCTGTATTTTAACCTCAAATCCTCTGAAGTTTCCCTATAATCCGATATTTCAAAAGGAAGTCCAGGGCATGTATTTAAAATTTCAATTTCAGACACTGTAAGTTCAATGGAACCTGTAGGTATATTAGGGTTTATCGTTCCTTCAGGTCTTTTTCTTACTAGCCCTTTAACGGATAGTACATATTCGCTTCTTAGCTCTTCAGCTATTTTAAATATTTCCTTATTTTCAGGTTGGAAGACAATTTGTAACAACCCTTCTCTGTCTCTTAAATCAATAAAAATCACACCACCGTGATCTCTGCGAGAATGCACCCAGCCACAAACAACAATATCGTTGCCAATACTGTCTTCTCTAACATCTCCGCAATAGCTACTTCTCTTCATACGTAAAAGCCTCTTTTCAAAACATCTTAATATAATTCACCTTCACTGCAAGATTATAGAACTCTACACCTGTTTGTGTAGACTATAAAAAATGCAACTTATTTTGGTAAACTAGAAAAATACAGCAATGATATAATTCAATAAACGGAAGAACTGCTGCTCCATGGTGATTTATACATTCCCTTCTGACAGAAGTTGTCATTTAGAAGCTGTACTTCATCGCAAAAACTCTGTAAACTTTCCTTTGTATATTAATTTCTTATTCAAAGTCTTTTCAATACAATACCAAAGATAATAATTCTCAAGTCTCGGTTTGGGATGGGTACTTGGAATGCTTGATGTTGAGA
>JAITKL010000061.1 GCA_031278405.1 Endomicrobium sp.
GCGATAATGGGTGGAAATTAAAGCAAAAAGGACAATTGTCGCTTGATGGTGGTTGATATAACTGCTAAAAAATGCCGGATGTTGTCAGCGCAACGATAATAAGTTAAAATGTCAATGTAAAATTGAAGGAACTATACGACCGTTTTTAATATGAGGTTCTTGTTGAAAGCAACAAAGGCAAAAATAGCTAGCCTTAAAATTTTGATTATCTTGTCTGTGTTTACTTTAGTTGGAATGATAAGCGGCTGCGCTTCCAACCTTACAGGATACTACTCAAAATTAAGAACCAAAATAGACTCTGGAGATTATGAGTCTGTAGCTAAGTTCGTTGATAAATCTCAAGGCAAGTATGGTTCTAAGAATATTCTAATGTATTATCTAGATTCCGGTATTGTCAACCATTTTGCCAAAGAGTACGAGACAAGTTCAAAGAGATTTGAACTTGCAAAAGGAAAGCTTCGCGAATATCAGCAAAAGAGCATAACTACGGGCGTTAGTTCAATGCTTGTCAACGACAATGTAATGCCATACTATGGCAAAGATTTTGAAAGAGTTTATATTTCTGTTTTTGAGGCATTGGATTACGCTTTATCAGGACGAGGCGATGACGCTGTTGTAGAGGTGCGCCAGCTGGACTCTCTTTTTAAGAATTTTGCTGTTGATTCTAATTACAAAAATTTTTACAAAGATGATGGATTTGTAAGGTATTTTGCAGGTCTTATATATGAAAATGAAGGCTATCTTAACGACGCATATATTTCTTATTCAAAGGCTTTAAAAGCTTATAAAAACGGGGTCGCTGGTATTGCTGTTCCTGAAGACCTTATTGACGATGCTTATACTTTTGCATTGTTGCTTGGAATGTTTGATAAAGCTAGTGAGATTAAAAAAGATTTCCCTCAGGCAACAAAGCGGAATATTCTTGAGAATTATGGCGAGTGTATAGTGTTTAACTATAATGGTTTTATTCCTCAAAAAACTGAAACCACTTTAGAGTTTGCTCTGGGCGATATATGGATTTATGTAAACGCAGCTGATTTAGACAGTAAAGATATAGCTGATTTTGATAAAGCAAAATCTATAGGTATATCTGCGTTTGCAAAAGATTACGTTAAAGTTGCGTTTCCAAGATATAAAGATTTTGATAACAAAATAGTTTCTTTTAGAGTTAAATCAGAAAGTCGTGAAGAAAAAGGATTTTTAGCTCAAGATTTGGGTAAAATTGCAAAGGCATGTTTAAAGGATGAGACAGCTAAAGTTTATGCCAAAACTCTGGCAAGAGCCGCTATTAAGTATGTTATTGGCAAATCTGTTTCTAAAGAGCTTGGAAAACAAAACGGAGTTCTTGTTGAGCAGCTTTCCCAAGGACTTTTGAATATACTCTGTGCCGCCACATCTTCAGTTGATAGGCGAGCATGGAATACTTTGCCCGATACAATTCTCATGTCAAGATTTTATTTGCCTGAGGGCGTACATACGTTAAAAGTTGATTTTTTAGATGCAAAAGACAAGGTTGTAGATTCAAAAAATATTGAACTTGATATTAAAGCTGGGAAGAAAAATTTTGCTTTTATAAGGAGTTCAAGCATACATTGAGGAAAATAGCTGAGGAAGAAAATGTATAAAATTGTGCAAAAAAAAGAAATTGGGAACAAAGTTCATAATCTTGAAATTTATGCTCCTGAAATTGCAAAGAATGCAAAAGCAGGACAATTTGTAATATTTAGAATTGATGAGAAAGGAGAAAGAGTTCCCCTAACAATTGCTGGAACCAGCCAGCAAGAAGGCTTGGTAAGGATAATATTTCAAGAAGCGGGCAAGAGCACAACTCATTTGGCGTCTCTTTGCGAGGGCGATTTTATTAGGGATTTTGTAGGACCATTGGGACATCCAACTGTTATAAAACATTATGGTACAGTTGCAGCTGTTGCCGGAGGGGTAGGGGCAGCAGAGCTTCTGCCTGTTATAAAAGAGCTAAAAACAGCAGGAAATAAAATTATTACAATAGTAGGTGCAAGATGTAAAGATTTAGTTATACTTGAAGATGAGCTTAAACAAGAAAGCGATGCTTTACTTTTTGCCACAAATGATGGGTCTTGCGGGGTTAAAGGTTTTGTAACTGACATTTTAAAAGAAGTTATGGATACGCAAGAAATAAATATAGTTTATGCCATAGGACCTGTTCCTATGATGAAGGCAGTAGCGGAACTTACTAAAGAAAAACATATAAAAACTGTAGTCTCTCTAAACCCAATTATGTTAGACGGTACAGGCATGTGTGGGGCTTGCAGGGTTACTGTGAACGGCAAGACAGAGTTTGCTTGCGTAAACGGACCGGAATTTGACGCGCATTCTGTGCATTGGGACGAGCTTTCTTCGCGTTTAAATTCTTTTAAAAATTTAGAGAAAATTTCATTTGATAATTTTACCGTTCGCAGGGAGTGTAAATGTTGCAAAAAATAAATATGCCTGAAAGGGATCCCCAAGTAAGAAGAAAAGATTTTAAGCAGGTTAACACAGGTTATTCTAAAGAAGAAATGCTTACTGAAGCAAAAAGATGTTTACAATGTAAGAATCCCATGTGTGCAAAAGGCTGTCCTGTTGAAATAAATATTCCCGGATTTATTAAGTATCTTGTTGAAGACAATCCATCGGAAGCAATGAAAGTTTTAAAACAGAAGACCAGCCTCCCGGCAGTTTGCGGCAGAGTTTGCCCTCAAGAAAATCAATGCGAAAAATTTTGCATTTTATCAAAAAAAAGCGAGCCTGTTTCCATTGGCAACTTAGAACGTTACGCCGCAGACGCTACATCAAATATTGAAGACAGCATTGCAATCAAAAAAAACAGTATGAAAGTCGCGGTTGTAGGGTCGGGACCTGCTGGTTTAACATGCGGCGGCGATTTGATAAAACTTGGATACGACGTTACTGTTTACGAGTCTCTCCATGATAGCGGTGGCGTTTTGCGTTACGGAATACCCGAGTTCAGGCTTCCTAAAAAAGTTTTAGATATAGAAATAGAAAAGTTAAAAAAGCTTGGCATAAAAATAGTTCTCAATACTCTTATCGGCAGAACAAAGACGATACAAAATTTATTTGACGAAGAGTTTAAAGCAATTTTTGTAGCTGTTGGAGCAGGTCTTCCTGTCTTTCCAAAAATTCCAGGAGAAAATTTGAACCATATTTATTGTTCCAACGAGTTTTTAGTACGCGTTAATTTAATGCGCGCATTTAATTTTCCGCATTATGATACGCCTGTGTACAGCGGTAAAAACGTTATCGTTATTGGAGGCGGTAACACTGCTATGGATTCTGCTAGGACAGCTGTTCGTCTTGGCGCAAACAGCGTGAAACTTATTTATAGAAGATCTGAAGAGGAAATGCCGGCAAGACGTGAAGAACGCAGGCATGCCAAGGAAGAGGGAGTAGAATTTATAACACTTACCAATCCTGTAAATTTTTTTGGCGATGAGAAAAAAGCTGTTAAAGCTGTAGAGTGCGTTAAGATGCTGTTAGGAAAGCCTGACGAATCTGGCAGAAGACGCCCGTATGAAATAGAAGGATCAAATTACACAATAGACGCTGATATGGTTATTCTTGCTTTGGGATTGCACCCAAATCCTATTTTGCCTTCGCTTACTAAAGGATTGAATATAAATTCTCATGGACATATTGTAATTGACGTTAATTATATGACTTCAATACATGGAATTTTTGCAGGAGGCGACATTGTCGGAGGCGACACAGTTATTTCGGCGATGGGAATGGGCAAAAAAGCTGCCAAAGCGATAGATAACTATCTTAAAAAATAAATACTGCGAGAACGAATGCGCGATATGAAAGACTTAAAGAATATACTTTTTAAATTATGCTTTGTTAATTTCTTGTTTTTGTTGTTCATGTCAGTATATAGATTTATATTTTTTACTCATTTCGGAAAGGGCGTTGATTTAAGTGGTTTCGGATTTGATATTCTTAAAGCGTTTTTCATGGGCACTCGGTTGGATTTATCTGTTGTAGCTTTGATTAATGCTCCTACTGTTCTTATATTTGTTGCCATTCTTATATTAAGAAAAATATCTTTATTTAAATTATTTTTTTCATTTATTAAATACTACTATTGTATTTTAATAGGTCTAATGTTGACCATCTTTTACGTAGATTTTAATTTTTATTCCGTATTTCAGGATCATCTAAATATTTTAGTTTTTGGATTGTTTGAAGACGATACTATGGTTCTAATTCAAACTTTATACCAAAATTACAATCTGTTATTAATAGTTGCTTGCATATCTTTTTTCTTTGTAGCAGCTTTTCTTGCAAGCAAGTTTGTATTAAAATTTAAAGAATATAATTTTAAATTTCCAAATATATTTGTAAGAATTGGGGTTTCTCTGCTAACTCTTGCGTTTATTGCTATAGCTATAAGAGGAACATTTGCAATGCACCCTATTGGGGTATATTCTGACGTTTCGTCAAATGTGTTTATTAACAAAACCGCTATCAATTGCTTTTACACTTTACAAAGAGCTTTTGAACATAGATATATGGAAAGGCAAGATCTTGATTATGTGGAGAAAGCCGGGTATAAAGAAAATATCAGACAGGCATTTGCGGATTTTTTAGGGAAAAATATCAATGAGATTCCACAGAATAATCCTGAAACATCTCTTATTTTTAAAACTCAACACAACTCGCGATTAGAAAAATTAAAGCCAAATGTTATTTTTATTTTAATGGAAAGTTTCGGCAGTGATTTAATTAAATATAATTCTCCAAAATTTAATGTTTTAGGCGACCTAAAAAAACATTTTGATGAGGATATAGTTTTCTATAACTTTACATCTGAAGGAAAGATTACAATAGAGGCGATAGAAGCTTTGTTTTTAAATATTGTCGTTAAGCCAAGCGCTTCTATATGCATACCTCAATCCAAGTATGTATTTAGGGAATATTCTTTTGCTTCAGTAGCTCCTTATAAGAAAAAAGGATATAACACATCCTTTATATACGGCGGTAGTTCTGGTTGGAGAAATCTCGGGACGTTTGCGTCAAATTTGGGTTTTAATAAAGTTCTCGGAGGGGGATGTTTAAAATCAAGTTGGAGCAAGGGACCTTGGGGCATTTACGATGAATATTTGTTTGACGCAATTTTTGAAGATTTAATATCTGCTGAAGACAGCAGTAAATTTATTTTTGCTTTGACTACTTCAAATCACAGTCCTTATGTTCTTCCTGAAAGTTATAAAGTCATGTCTTTGGAAATACCAGAATCTCTTAAGGAAAAAATATACGACATGGACGAAGCAGGAAAAAGATTTGCAACATATCAATACGCAAATGAAATGCTTGCTCGTTTTATTGACAAAGTCAAAAATTCAAAGTATTCGGACAATACTATAATTGCCGTTACTGGCGACCACAGTTTTAATCTTTATCAAGTAGATAGTTTGCTAGATAGAGTTAAAATTCCGTTTTATTTGTATGTGCCTAAATCTATAAAGCCAAAAAATATAGACACATCTGTTTTTGGGTCACATTTGGACATAATGCCCACACTGTACAACCTTTCTCTTTCAAACGGAAGTTATATCTCTGAAGGTATAAATTTATTTTCAAGCAAGGCTAAAGATAATTCAATAATCTATCAAGAGTTTATTATGGACAAGTCTTATGCTGTAGAATGGAAGCTTTTAGATAATAAAGTGCAATATTATATATGGGACAAGGATTATATTCTTAGAGCTTCTCCAAAAACAGATAATCACAAAAGGCTTGAGAAGCATTTTTTGTCTATGGTTGCGATCTCAGATTATTTAATTAAAAACACGGGAGACTAACGGAGATAAAGATGTGAAAGCTCTTACGATCCAAATAGGAATTTTCGGCAGAACAAACGTTGGAAAATCTTCTTTGATGAATTTTATGACAAATCAAAAAACTTCCATTGTTTCAGAAATTGCAGGCACTACAAATGATGTTGTCTGGAAACAAATGGAGCTTAATCCTCTGGGACCTATAACTCTTTTTGACACTGCTGGAATTGACGATATTTCCTTGCTTGGTTCTGAGCGAATAGAAAAAACTAAAAGGGCTTTTGATTCTTCTGATATTGTTATTTTAATATGCGAATCTGGAAAGTTTGAACATTTTGAAGAAAATATAATGAAAGAAGCAGAGAAAAGAACAACCCCATGTATTGTAGTGGTAAGCAAAATTGATTTAAGACGACCTGACGACACATTTCTTGAAAACTTAAGAAAGTTTACACAACACATATTATTGTTTTCAAGTGTTACGGGAAACCGCGACACTTTTCTTAATTCTTTAAAGAGGTTTCTTCTTGAAATTTTGCCTGATAATTATATAGAAAATTATCTATCTTTAAGAAAGTTAGTCAAAAAAGATGACACTGTAGTCCTTGTTATGCCAATAGATTTAGGCGCTCCTAGAGGCAAAATAATAATGCCTCAAGTCCAGACAGTAAGGCATATATTAGATTTACACGCGGCTTCTTATACTGTTCAAGATGTAGAATATGAAACGGCTTTGCAAAATTTAAAAAAACCTCCTGTGCTTGTGATAACAGATTCGCAGGCAATTAAGCAAGTATCTGCAAAGACTCCAAAGAATATAAATCTTACTACTTTTTCAATAATTTATGCCGCCGATAAATCCGACATAGTTGAAATGGCAAAAGGCGCAGCTGCATTGAATAATCTCAAAGACGGCGATAAAGTTTTAATCGCCGAAGGGTGTACCCATCATGCCACTACAGACGATATAGGTAGAGTTAAACTTCCTAAATGGATAGCAGAATATTCTAAGAAAAACGTAGAAATAAAATATGTGTCTGGACAAGATTATCCTAAAGATTTGAAAGATTACAAAGTCATAATACATTGCGGTGGTTGTACTTTAAATAGAAAAAGTATGCTTTCGCGTTTAAATAAGGCTTTAGAAGCAGGCGTTCCTATGACAAATTACGGCATTTCCATATCTGTTTTTAATGGCGCTATAGAAAAAGTTTTGGAGGTTTTCCCAGAGGCGTTATCTATTTATAAAACTACCTTGAAAAGTATTAGGTAAATCTGTATAGATCACAAATATAAACTTTTAAGAAATAACAAAAAGGAGTTTTTGTATGAGAAAGCCGTTGATGGTGGGAAATTGGAAAATGAACAAAACAGTTGCAGAATCTGTTATTATTGTAAAAGCATTGAAAAGCTCAATTGCCGATGTTACGGATGTAGAGGTTTTAATTTGTCCTACTTTTACGTCTCTTTATGCTGTAAATAATGAAATTAAGGGATCAAATATCAATGTCGGTGCCCAAAATCTATTTTGGGAGGCTAAAGGCGCGTTTACAGGTGAGATTTCTCCTGCTATGGTAAAAGATACTGGATGTTCTTACGTTTTAATAGGACATTCCGAACGCAGACAATATTTTAATGAAACAGATGAAACTGTAAACAAAAAAACAAAAGCTGCTCTTATCGCAGGATTAATTCCAGTAATATGCATAGGGGAAACGCTTAAAGAAAAAGAACAAAACATTACATTTAAAGTCATAGGAAAACAAATAAAAGAAGGACTTGCCGGGCTTACTCCGCAGCAAGCCGCAAGTATAGTTTTAGCTTACGAGCCTGCATGGGCTATTGGAACAGGCAAAACTGCAACCCCTGATCAGGCTCAGGAAGTGCATGCTTTTACAAGAAAGGTATATAGTCAAATGTATGGCGATGCCTATCAAAAAGTAAGGATTCTCTATGGCGGTTCTGTAAATCCGACAAATGTTTCTGATCTTATGAAGCAGCCTGATATAGATGGTGGTCTTGTAGGTGGAGCAAGCTTGGAATCGGAATCTTTTACAAAACTCGTAAAATATTCTAAATAAAAATATTTGAGAATACAAATGGAAAATATAAAAAAACTTGCGTTTGGCACTGATCATGCTGCGTCAGAAATAAGAGAGACAGTAAAAAAATATTTGCATGATAGATATGAAGTTGAAGATTTTGGTTTTTGTGGGCAAGGTAGCTGCGATTATCCTGACTTTGCTGTACAAGTTGCAGAAGCTGTTGCTAATAAAAAAGCAGACAAGGGAATTCTTATATGTGGTACTGGAATAGGCATGTCTGTTGCAGCAAATAAAGTGAAGGGCATAATAGCTGCTGTTTGTTGGGACGAAGATACTACAAGGCTTGCTTCTCAACACAATTGTGCTAACGTTTTGTGTTTAGGTTCCAGAACAGCGACTCTTAGCGAGATTTGCCGCAGAATAAAAATTTTCTTGAATACGCCTTTTGAAGAGAGACATCAAAAAAGAATATGGAAAATAAAAGAAATTGAAAAACAACAATATAGTAATGAAAGTTGAGATGAAAATTCTGCCATAAGCGGAAATTGTTAAGTCTGTGTCTAAATAAAACCAATTGACTATTGCCTAAAGAAAAATAAATCAACAAACAGCAAAAATAACGTTATGGGAGTTTTTACGATGGAGATTTCAGGCTTAAAGATAGTATCAGCAAATGTCAGGAAAGATATTATTAAAATGCTAGAATTTGCAGGTTCAGGACATCCCGGAGGAAGTTTATCTGCGGTTGAGCTTGTAGTAGGCTTGTATTTTAATCATATGAGATTTAACCCCAAAAATACAAAAGACTTAAGCAGAGATTATTTTGTGTTGTCTAAGGGGCATGTTTGTCCTGTTCTTTATTCGGTTTTAGCTCAGCTTGAATGCTTTAGTTCTGACGAGTTATGCACATTAAGAAAAGCAGGCAGTAGGCTTCAAGGACATCCTGCAAAAGATAAAGAACTTCCCGGCATAGAAGTATCTACGGGTTCGTTGGGGTATGGTCTATCAATAGGTGCTGGAATAGCTGTGGGTATGAAACAAGCTAAAAAGGACAATAAAGTTTATGTTTTAATGGGTGACGGCGAGCAACAAGAAGGAAGTGTTTGGGAAGCGGTAATGGCTGCACCGCAATTTAAGCTTGATAATCTTTGCGCTATAGTTGATAATAATGGCTTACAAATAGATGGCACTACAAAAAACATTATGAATGTTGAGCCATTGTCTGACAAATATAGATCTTTCGGATGGAATGTTTTAGAAATAGACGGACACAATCTTTCCGAAGTGGATAAAGCGTACTTGCAGTTTAAAGAAACTAAAGGCAAACCTACGGCAATAATAGCTAAAACTGTCAAAGGAAAAGGTGTTTCTTATATGGAAAATCTTGCAGAATGGCACGGTAAGATTCCGTCAAAAGAATTAGTTCAGAAAGCTTTAGAAGAAATTGACGCTTCAATGAAATAATATATTTATAAACTCTATGGTTTATACGGGAGATAGTTATGATAGAAGTTTTTGGGAAAAAAGCTACAAGATTTGGTTTTGGAGAAGGTCTTGTTGAGCTTGGAAAAGAAAATCCTAAGATTTTTGTTTTAGGCGCTGATACATCCTCTTCTGTTGCAATAAATACTTTTAGAGATATGTTTCCAGACCGATTTCTTAATGTAGGCATAGCTGAAACCAACTTGCTTGGCATGGCTGCAGGGCTTGCCATAGCCGGATTTATTCCGTTTGTGGCTACGTACGGAGTTTTTGTTGCTGGCAGACCTTGGGAGCAAATAAGAACTACTATTTGTTATTCCAATTTAAATGTTAAAATCGGCGGGTCGCATTCAGGTCTTATGGTTGGTCCAGATGGAGCGACTCATCAGGCTTTGGAAGAAATTGCTATTATGAGATGTCTACCTAGAATGAAAGTTATAGTTCCGTGCGATGTTGTAGAAACAAAAAAAGCTGTTATAGCAAGTGCTTATGCAAATGGACCTGTTTATATAAGGTATGGTAGACAAAACACTCCTATATTTACAAATGACGACTCTCCCTTTGAGATAGGAAAGGCTAATATTTTAAGAGAAGGAAACGATGTTGCAATTATGGCTTGCGGAACAATGGTTTATGAAGCTTTAATGGCTGCTGAACTTTTGGAGAAAAAAGGAATTGAAGCGAGAGTGGTAAATGCTCATACAATAAAGCCCATAGATGAAAAAGCAATTATTTCCGCGGCTAAAGAATGCGGAGCCATAGTAACTGCCGAGGAACATCAAATTTACGGTGGGTTTGGTTCTGCTGTCGCAGAACTATTAGTTAAAAATTGCCCTGTTCCTGTAGAAATGGTGGCGGTAAACGATACTTTTGGCGAATCGGGCGATCCTATGGATTTAATGACTAAATACGGTTTGAGAGACGTTAATATAGTAAAAGCGGTTCAAAAGGTTTTAAAAAATAACTTGTAGTTTTTGTCGTATTTGCGGGAATAAGTATGACAAAACGAATTATTTTAATCGTATTGGATAGTGTTGGCGTCGGTGAGCTTCCCGATGCTGCCGCGTATAACGACAAGGGCGCCAATACCCTTGGGCATATCTTTAATGCTTTGGGAAATTCTTTTTTTCTTCCAAATCTTGCAAGTCTTGGTCTATACAAAATCATAAATACTAAAAATCCCCTACCTGAAGTTGAAGTCATTGGCTGTTATGGCAAAATGATGACAAAGTCTCCTGCTAAAGACACTACTGCAGGTCATTGGGAAATGTCTGGTATAATTCTAAAAAAACCTTTTCCTGTCTATCCTCATGGATTTTCGAAAGAAATAATAGATAATTTTGAGAAATTTATAGGAACTAAAGTTTTGGGTAACTACGTCATTTCTGGAACTGAAATAATAAAACGGCTAGGCGCACAGCATCAGAAAACTGGATACCCAATAGTTTATACTTCTGCCGATTCTGTTTTCCAAATAGCTACTCATGAGGAATCTTTTGGATTGAACAGGTTGTATGAAATATGTCAAATTGCTAGAGATTTGATGCAAGGCGATAATGCTGTTGGAAGAATTATCGCAAGACCTTTTGCGGGAACCGAAGGAAATTATACAAGAACTACAAACAGACATGATTATTCTTTAACTCCGCCTGAAACTACGATTTTAGACAAAATAGAAAACTCAAAAGGAGAAGTCGTCGGTGTTGGGAAAATTGAAGATATTTTTAATGGCAGAGGAATAACAAAAGCTATTCATACCAAAGGAAACCTAAACGGTATGGATACTACGCTTAACGAAATAAATCAATCTAGCAAAGCACAACAAACGTTAATTTTTACAAATCTTGTTGATTTTGATATGCTTTGGGGTCATAGGCGCGATATTGAAGCTTATGCAAATGCTTTGAAAGATTTTGACGTTTTTTTGCCAAATTTTATCAAAGCATTAAAAGACGACGATATACTTATCATCACAGCGGATCATGGCTGCGATCCAACTTACAAATTTCATACTGACCATACGAGAGAATATGTTCCTTTGCTCGTATATGGAAAAAAGTTAAAGAGAAATGTTGATTTGGGAGTAAGAAAAACTTTATCAGATATTTCTCAAACGGTTGCCGATGTTTTTGGTATTCCAAAAATGAAAAATGGCGATAGCTTTAAATGTTCAATTTCTAACGAAAGATAATAGAAATTATGTACAAATTATATATTGAGGTATAATTAAATGCGATTGAAACGCATCCTGAAAAATTGGAACGACTCAAAAATCTCATGTAACGCAATCGCAAGAATAGCTTAGCATACCATGGTCAGATTTATGCAGGCATGTATATATTGTTATGATGATAAATGGAACTATCCATGTTACAAGAAACAAATACGCCTTTTTAAAAAATAAATGTCAACGTCGAGTTGCTAAAACTTATCATCTCAATAAGATCAAGCTTAAGTTTTTCTACTATAGAATTTTTAATCATGGAAAAAGGACATAAATTGAAATTAAATATACTCAAAAGAATTCAAGAGACGAGAAAAGCAATTCTTTCTGAAAAAAATTTTAACCCCGTAATAGCTGTTATTGCAGGATCAGGGCTTGGAGAAATTTCTTTACAGTTTGATATACACAAAGTAATTAAATATTCCAAAATTCCGTATTTCCCCAAAGTAACAGCTCCAGGACATACTGGCGAGCTGTTGTTATGTTCTTACAGAGGGGTTGATCTGTTGATTTTTAACGGGCGTTTTCATTATTATGAGGGGCATTCTCCTCAAGATGTGGTTTATTATGTAAGAGTTATGAAATTTTTGGGAATTAAAACGCTTGTGCTTACGGCAGCCGTAGGCGCTTTAAAGAAAAAATATAGCGTAGGAGATATTGTTGTTCTGAAAGATCATATAGATTTTACTGGAAACAGCCCTTTAATAGGTTCTAATTTTGACGAGCTTGGCGACCGTTTTCCTAATATGGAAAATGTATATGATTATGTCTTAAGAAAGAAAGCTTTGAATATAGCAAAAAAATTCAACATAAAAGCAAAAGACGGTGTTTATTTTGGCGTTTCTGGACCTGCTTACGAAACACCTGCTTCAGTAAAAGCTTACAGAATGCTTGGTGGTGACATTGTAGGCATGTCTGTCGTGTATGAAGCTGTTGCAGCCGCTCACATGAAATTTAAGATTTTGGGGCTTGCTTATGTTTCAAACATGGCGTCGGGGATAAACGACAAGCCATTAAGTCATGAAGAAGTTCTTGCAAAAGGATGTATAGTAAGCGAAGGTTTGGCAAAAATAATCAAACATATGATTCCTTTTATTGTAGATAAAGTAGCTTTGTAGATGAGGATATATGGATATTATCTTAAAAAAAGAAATAATCAAAAACTCTCAAAAGAAGAGATAGGCTTTTTAATTTTTAGATATAACAACGGTGATATACCCGACTATTAAATGTCTGCTTTTTTTGATATTTTGATATCTATATCTGTATTTTTAAACGGTATGGACAATGACGAAACTTTTCTTTTGACAGATGTCATATGTCATGATTAAGTCTGGAGATAAAATTGGATTTGTATTTCCTTTGATATACCTGTTGCCGATAAACACATTTTATTTGAACTTTCTGTGTATCTTAGCGCTTTTGTAATTTTAAATTCAAAAAAAAGCATCTACGATTGAAGAAGCAGAAAATGCGGTGCAAAAACAAATTAATAACGGAAAAACTTTAAAAAGTTAAAAAAGTATTAGACTGCAGGGTGTCGAAGTGAGCGTTATAGACACTTCAGATATTATCTTACAAAGCTAAATACTCCAGAAATAAAAGCTGCAAATTTGGGATATTTTCATATATATATATTGATATAAGAGCCGTGGGAGCAGCAGAAATGTTGACAGGGGCGGGAAGAGATAGAAAAGAAGACAAAGTGGACTATTCTGCGGTATTGTTTTTCATAAAAATTAAATGATTATATTAAAAAAGGCGAAGTTATAGCCTGAGCTTGCGTACAACTCGTCTATGCATATAGATGAAGATGAAGCAGAAATGGTTTTATCAGACGCTTACATTGTATCTAAATTATAGAGGATAAAAAATATAGAAATGGCAGGAAAAGTTTATGACAAGAGAATTATTGCGTTATTATGATTTTATTTGAAATATTGCGCAGTCTATTTCATTTGTTTATTCTGTCTAAGGAATTTTTACAATGAGCGATATGGAGAAAATCTGGAAAGAAGTTAAAGTGGATCCTTCAAAAATATCTGCGATAGTATCGTCTTTACCGTCAGCTTCAAAAATAGCTCAAATACTTGTTGCGCGAGGAATAGACACCGTAGAAAAAGCAAAGGAATTTATCTATGGCGGTATTGAGTATTTGCACAATCCTTTTTTATTTCCTGATATGTCTAAAGCAGTTAAAAGATTAAGAAAAGCTTTAAACCAAAAAGAAGTTATTTTAGTTTATGGTGACAGAGATGTTGATGGAGTTTCCTCCGTTAACATAATTGTAGATACTGTGCGAAAACTTGGCGGCACTATAGAATGGTATGTCCCTACCGATGAAGGATACGGCTTAAATAAGGATGTTATTTCAAAGTATGCGACGGCAAAAGTTAAAGTTTTAATTACGGTTGATTGTGGCATATCTTCAAACAAAGAAATTGACTATGCTCAAACTTTGGGAATAGACGTTATACTTACAGACCACCACGAGCCTCTTTGCGAATGTTTTCCTAATGCCTACGCAATAATAAACCCTAAAGTTATAAATTCTAACTATCCTTTCAAACATATAGCAGGGTGCGTTGTAGCGTTAAAACTGGCTCAAGCGTTGGTACTTAGTTTTTCTAAAGAATATGATAAAAATATCGTTTTGTATTATGCTAAACAAAACGGTGAAAATTTGTCAGGTAGATGTTTGAGTTTAAAAAATGGTTTAGAGATAAAAAAATCTGATTTTAAATCTATATATGAAGCAAAATACGATTTAAGAGCGGCTTTTAAAATTTATGTAAACAGTTCTGAACTAAAAGATTTTTTAATAAAAAAAGATGCTCTTTTAGGAGATAAAGTAACAGTTATTGGCATAGCAGCAGAAAATATAGATGAACTAAAAAAAGCATATATAGAAAAAATTTCAAATGAGAAAATTTTAAAGACCTTCTATGCAGCGAATCTTGATCTTTGCGCGCTTGGAACTATTGCCGATTCAATGCCTTTAAGCGATGAAAACAGAATTATTGTTAAAGAGGGCTTAAGGGTAATAAAAAACAATCCGCATGCAAGACCAGGTCTTGGACTTTTGCTTGATGACGCTTTTGCTTCAAAAGAAATAGAAAATATTACGGCAAAATTAGTATCGTGGAACATTACGCCTGTAATAAATTCTTCAGGGCGTATGCACAAGGGAAAACTTTCCGTAGAATTTCTTATGACAAAAGACGTCTCAAAAGCAAAAGAATTGTATCGGGAAATAATCAAATTGAATGAAAATAGACGATACATTCAATCTGAAAATATTAAGCAATTTAAACATCTTTTAAAAGAACAATGTAACCCTGAAAGCGATAAGGTTTTGATAGTAAAAGCTTCAAATCTTGACCATGGTGTTACTGG
>JAITKL010000008.1 GCA_031278405.1 Endomicrobium sp.
TATCTTGCTAAAGTCTAAATGAATGACGGTAAATGTCTTAGCCCATTCCCATCTGTCATATATATACAGTCCTTCAAACAATTCTTTCTTTCCTTCAAACAAAGCCTTTAGCGTACTAATAAGCAAAGACTTTCCAAAGCGTCGTGGTCTTGATAAGAAATATAGGCTGCCATTGTTATTTAAGTTCAATATGTGTTGCGTCTTGTCTACATACACAGCGTTAAAGTTGCGTAACTTCTCAAAGCTTTGCGTTCCTATTGGAAGCATGTTCATGAGATTATCCTTACGTTAAAGTTTGCTTGTCAAACATCATATCAATCTTGCTGCAACAAATACCATTTTAGAATAAATATTGAATTATGTAAAAGAATATAGTAATATTACCATAAAGCAATAAAACTGTAAATAGGATAAACTTGTGACCAAAATTTTAAGTGTATCAAACCAAAAAGGCGGGGTAGGCAAAAGCACAATAGTCTATAATTTAGCTTTTGGTCTTGCGCATCAAAAAGCGAAGGTTTTGCTTATTGATTTAGACAGTCAGTGCAGCATATCAAGACTTTTAGATAATAATCCCAAAATGGCAACGCCTACAATTAATGACATTCTGTTAAAACACGCCGATATAAACAAAGCTGTCCAACAATCAAAGAACGTTGATTTTATCTCAGCCAGCAAATCTCTTGCAAGCATAGATGGGCTTTTAACGCAAGTTGGGAAAGAATATCGCCTTAAAAGAGGTATCGATGATTTAACAACAACCTATGATTACATCATAATAGACACTCCCCCTGCTTTAAGTATTTTAACCATAAATGCACTAACAGCAAGCGATTATGTGATTATACCAACCACTGCAGACACCGTTGCTTTATACGGAATAGGACAACTTGCTGAAAATATTGAGGCTATCAAAGAATTTACAAATCCTAATTTGAAAATTGCAGGCATAGTAATAAATCGATTAAACAACACTCTGCTCAATAAAGATTTATCTGACACGTTAAAACTAATGGCAGAAAAAATAGGAACGCGCGCGTTTAAAACTTCACTAAGGGAATATATTGCCATTAGGGAAGCACAATTTCATGGAATGAATATATTTGATTACGATTTATCAAGTAATGCAGCTAAAGATTATAAAAACTTGCTAAAGGAATTAAAAGATGCAACAACATAATAGTATGGAGGATATGCGTTTATGGAAAAAAAATTTAATGGAACTAGTCAGGTTGAACAGTTTTTAGGCATAACAAAAGGTAAAAGAAACAATACGAATTTAGATAAAAACAAAGATAAAAAAACAAAAGTGGACGACGATGAACAATATATAAAATTTACAGGATTAATTAAAAGAGGCTTAAAGAAAAAGTTAAGTCATTATTGTATTGACAACAACTTAAAAGAATATGAAGTGGTAGAAAAAGCTTTAGAACAGATTTTAAGCAAGCAAAAGCAACTAAAATAATGGTCACATTTTTATTCGGTTGCCATTGTTTTTACGTTCTCTTTCCCTCGCTTACTATAAACCATAACTATATACATTAACTCTTGTATGATTTTACGTCTAATTTTACTCAAGTGACGTCTTATCACTAGGTAGGCACGTGATGATGCTAAGGCAGGTTTTAACGTTTAATTCTTCTTTTAGCACAGATACCCTATGACATAAAATTATGGGCATTTAGGAAGGTTTAAACGCATATAAGCTAATGTTTCAAAAAGTTTATTTTGACAAGATAGGCTACGATAACGGACTTTTTTCATTTTGACGCGCTTTGTAATTAAAACATCAACCAATCGCAGGCAACATGCTTTAACCTAAACTTGTTGAGCTTCTAAAAAGAGCGAAATAGAGACTTGATAATGAAAAGTTTTTGTGATAAATTAAGGTAAGAAAGATGTTAAAACAAGGACAAAAAGATGTTAAAATGAGGTAAATGAAAAAACGCAAAAAGCATTGATTTTTCAATAAGAATGTATTTTTACATTTTTCCCTATAATTTATAATATATAATTAATAACGCACAGAAAAATAAAACACAGTAAAGTACCTCAAAAAGGAAAACGATAAAATGAAAGCTAAAAAAACAAACTAAAAAGAACCAAAAAAGCAAAAGCCTACTACTTAAGGGAAAAACAAAAAAAAAAGCAGCTAAAAAAACCAAAAAGTAAAATCTACATGGTCAGAAAGCTACTACAATAGCGATTAAACCAACGCTAAGGCACTTTTAAGAGCAAATTTATTGTTTTAGGCACCTTTACTCTTTTTGAGGCAAACAATGAAAATTAAAGAGTATTTAAAAAAGGTAATCACAAAGGAACAATACGACATTTGGATTGAACCGATTATTGAACTCATGGCAGAAGAAACAGAAAAGCCAATTTTAATCGTGCCTAACATCTATTTCAAAAGCAAAATATTAGAAATACTAAAAGCTCAAAAACTACCTGCAATAATAACAATACACAAACAACAAGAATTAAAAGTTACAGAACAAAAACTTACGCAAATAAGACAACCTTTAGGCACAAAAAACTTACAAATGGAAAAACCTTACGGAAAAGAAAAGGTTGCTACTAGTGAAATCATAAATCCCAAATTCTTTAAATATCCAAATGACGCCAGAAAATATAGCATGACAGAAATAACACTCAGTGACCAAAAATACATTGTTCACAGAGGAAAAAAATCTCCTGACCCTAATGAAGAACCTGTAGGACAGCTAGATACAAACCACTTGAGAATACTTCTTGCAATAATACATATCTGGCAGGAACAAAACTGCAAATTCTTAGGAATAAATGCGGTAGTAAAAATATCCTTTTCAATCAGAGAAATAGCAAAAAAAATCGGATACAAAATAAGTGGGCAAAACATGATATGGTTACAACAAAAAGTTGAGGAATTAACGAAATATCCGATAACGTTGGAAAGAAAATCTGACGGAAAAGCAAATAGCTTTACTTTTATAAGTGAGCTTACGACACAAACAGAAAAAAGAAACAACAGAAAAAGCACAATCGTATTAACCCTAAACCTAATGCTGTCAAAACAGTTATATGAAAGACAAGTAATTCTACGAAACAAAGACTGTTACAAAATTAAAAATCCTACAGCATTAAAATTTCTTTTAACATATGACAAACAAATTTATGCCTCGCAAGAACAATTTAGACTAAGTTTAGAAGAAATTGCTGAAGAGTTGGAAATAAGGGGAAAAACTAAAAATATAATTCAGTCAATAGAAAAAGTAATCAAGAACCTCAACGGGTATAAGATAACAGAAAGTGAGGAAATAGCCCTAGAGCTAGTCAAAGAAGGAAGGGAAAGGTATCTTGTGGTGGGCAAAAGGGATATAGTACCAACTTTACATGTAACGACATCTTCGGGTTCCTCTAAGTATTTGACACAGTAGTAAAACTCTAAGCAAGGAAAACTTGAGCTCCATTTTTAACACATACAAACGGATAACAACTTCCCCTTTGAAAAAGGAAACTGTGCAAGAAAAGCAAAGGATTGGCTCTAAACCTCATGCTACAACCTTCAGGAAGGGGTCAAACTGCCAATTCTAGAGCGTTTTTAAGTGCTTGGCATAT
>JAITKL010000064.1 GCA_031278405.1 Endomicrobium sp.
GGTAGACGAGACTTGTGAGATTGATCCTGACTGGACGCCGGGAGTCGCAACTTATGCGGTAATCCTTAGTACTATCCTTGCACTATTTACTATAGTTAATTTTATACATGGCTGGCGGAGAGACTCGGGTAGAAAATGTACGACGTATCCAGATAGAACAGGCGAATGGTACTCCTTTCAGGGTGGAGAATTGCTAAATAAGATGGAAAGGTAGTAATGCTAGTGACGTTTTTTTCTTATTATTTGTAAAAAAGAAGGGTTTAATATTTATTAGTTAAACCCTTCTTTTCTGTTTTTTTTCATTTCCCATCTTTCCACACTAGTATCTTTAACAGCGTCGGATAAATGTTAAAAATTAAATGTAATTCTATAAATGTTCTATAATTCATAAAACAAAAGATTTTGTTGTTTGTTTGCAATTTGTGAAAAATGTGTTACAATTGTTTTATAGAAGGCAAAGATGGAATTACAAAGGTTGTAGAAGCGAGCAGATGCTTAATTTAGAAAGAAGTTATATTTTAAACAAGGTGGGGCGAGTAAATATGAAAAAATTTATTGGTTGTTTTGTTGTATTGTGTTTTATGTTCCCATCACTTTTAAGAGCTGCTGAACGCACATGTATAGATGTGAAAAAAGAATTAGCTAGCGTACAAAGTAGTACTATTACAAATGACACATTTAATGAAAAAAACAAGAGTTAATGGTGACATTGCAAACGTGTAATGGAAGTGAAGATTGCCAAAAACTCAACGAGTTGTATATTGAATTTCAAGTTTGGCTTTCTCATTTAAAGTCTAAAAATAAAATAATTAAAGAAAAACAAGAAGAGATAAGTAAATATTGTGAGGGACAATGAAAACTAAATCTGCATTCCCTCTAGTGGTAATTTTTTGTCTAGCTGTATTTGTTTTTGAATCCATAGGTGCTAGTGGAAGAGATGTATATGAAACTACAATAAAACGTTTAAAAGAGAACGGAATTAAGTTAAGTGGTGTTCCAAGTGTTTTTTTTGGGGGGGGGATACATCCTGCAGGGGCATCATAGTCATAGGGTTGCTATTTCTGACTATTAGAGTTAGATGGTTTGAATGACACCTCTGAATTACTTATAATTTTAGAAAGGACTCGTTTGGAGCGTATTTATCAACATAGATAGGTGTGTTCAGTCCAAACACTGTATAAATCCTTCAGACTTTTAAAAAAGTTCATGGAGTTATTTTATGGAAGGCAATCATGTCAACATTAGTTGTTTTAGGAACCCAGTGGGGAGATGAGGGCAAAGGAAAAGTTGTCCATTATCTCGCCAAACAGGCAGACTACATTGTACGCTATCAGGGTGGCAATAACGCAGGACATACTCTAATCTATAAAAATAAACATTTTGTACTTCATTTGATACCGTCAGGAATACTTTTTCCGAAAAAATATTGTTTAATTGGGAATGGAGTTGTTGTTGATCCTAAAGCTTTAAAAGAAGAGGTTAACGTATTAAGCAAAAAGAAAATTCCCGTAAAAGGTAGATTTTTTATAAGCGAACAGGCTCACGTTATACTTCCTTATCACAAAATCATTGATGGAATTCTTGAAGAAGGCAATGTTAAAATAGGCACTACTAAGAGAGGAATAGGTCCGTCCTATTCCGATAAGGTAAAAAGAATAGGAATAAGAATAATTGATTATTTAGAGAAAGATGTTTTTGTGGATTTGCTTGATAAAAATTTGATAGAAAAAGCTCCTATTTTGGAAAAAAGTGGAGTAAATATTAAGGAGTTAAAAGAAGAAATTTTAAAAGACCATAAAGAACTTTCAGAATTTATAAAGCCTTTTGTTGCCGATACAAGTCTTATGGTTGAAAATGCGATAAATAAAAAAAAGAAAGTTCTTTTTGAAAGTGCTCAAGGCACATTGTTGGACTTAGATTTTGGCACGTATCCTTTTGTAACGTCGTCTAACCCTATTGCAGGCGGAGTATGCTCAGGAGTAGGATTAGGCCCTACGAAAGTAAATAGCGTTTTGGGTGTGGTAAAAGCTTATACTACAAGAGTCGGTGAAGGACCTTTTGCTGTAGAGCTTTTTGATAAATTTGGTGATTTCTTAAGAAAAAAAGGTGGAGAGTACGGAGCAACTACGGGAAGACCTCGACGCTGCGGTTGGTTTGATGCTGTAGTTGTGCGCCACAGTGTAAGAATAAGCGATATAAATCATTTAATTTTGACTAAGCTTGATTGTATGGAAGATTTAGATAGTATTAAGGTATGCATAGCTTATAAGTATAAAGGGAAAATATATAAAGAATTCCCTGCATCAAGGACTGTGCAAAAATATGCCAAACCCGTATATGAAGAGATGCAGGGATTTAAAGGTAAAGTTAAAGGTGTTAGTGACTTCAAAAAATTACCTTTAAATGCTCAAAAGTATGTTAAACGTTTGGAAGAGCTTGTAGGTGCACCGATTGATTTGATTTCTCTTGGAAGGAAGAGAGAAGAAACTATTGAAGTAAGAAAAGACGTGAAATGGTTTTAATATGAATGTAAAACTTTTAAAGTCAACCAAAGATGCCGAAAAAATTTGTGCAGTAGCTGCCGGACTGTGTTATAGCGTTGCAAAAATTGACAATATTGATAAAAATTTTACGACCGATAAGGTTAAAGATTTATTAAGCAAAGTTATTTCTTCAGGACATCATTCTGTGCTTGAGCATGCATCTTTTACATTTGGCGTTGAAGATGTGTCGCGTGCTTTGCTTGCCCAGCTTACAAGACACAGAATAGCTTCTTTTTCTGTTCAAAGCCAAAGGTATGTAAAGTTTAAGTCTGGTGTTGATTTTGTATTTCCAAACACCATAAAAAAAGATGAAAAACTGTTGGAAAAATATAACAATTTTTTAAAAAGTGCCGAAAGCTTATATAAAGAATTTTTAGATGCAGGTGTTCCTGCAGAAGACGCAAGATATATTCTTCCAAATGCTGTGACTACGCAGATAATTATAACAATGAATGCCAGAGAGTTGAGACATTTTTTCTCATTAAGATGCTGCAACAAATCTCAATGGGAAATAAAAGAGATGGCGTGTCGTATGTTGACCCTTGCAAAAAAAGAAGCACCTTTGCTTTTTGAAGATGCTGGACCTGATTGTTTGCGGAAAGGTTGTCGTGAAACTTATACTTGTGGAAAACATTGAAAAAAGAAAAGCTGTGATATAGGGGATTAATTGATGCATAATGTTTTTGATTTTTTGATAGCTTTGGCAAGCATTCTTTTCTTTGCTAAAATTTTTGGAGAAATAGCCTTAAAACTGGGGCAAAGCGTCATAATAGGCGAGCTTTTAGCAGGAGTTTTTATATGTTCTATATGTCCTAGCATATTAATTCTTATTCATGAAACTCCTGTTTTGACAAGTATATCCGAACTGGGTGCTGTTATTCTCCTTTTTGAAGCCGGTCTTTCAACAGATATAAAAGAGTTTTTAAGAGTTGGCGGCTGGGCTATATCTGTAGCTTTTATTGGAGTAGTTGTTCCTTACTTTCTTGGATATTTGGTCTTTTTGCAGTTTGAATTTTCAAACACTCAGGCAATTTTTGCCGGTGCTGTTTTTACGGCTACGTCAGTTGGTATTATGGCCAGAGTATTTATGGATTTAAAAAAGCTTGAGACTAAAGAAGCTAAGATTGTTCTTGGAGCTGCTGTTATTGACGACATTATAGGTCTTGCAATTTTGGCTATAGTGTTAAAACTTGTTCAAGGCGGAACAGTTACTTTTGGAACAGTAGCCTCAATAAGCGGAATTGCTGTATTGTTTTTAGTGTTGTCTGTAGTTGCAGGAATTCTTATATCTCCAACATTATTTAAATTTGTTTCAAAAATGAAACAAGAGTATGTAATATTTGTTATAGGAATCGCTTTTTGTTTTTTTGTTTCGGCAGTTGCAGCAAAAGTTGGACTTGCTTCAATAGTCGGGTCTTTCGTCGCTGGACTTGTGCTTTCAACAACTAATAAATCCGAAGAGATTAAAAGAGACATAAAACCTGTATATGCCTTTTTTGTTCCAGTGTTTTTTGTTTTGATGGGAACTAATGTTGATATAAGCGTATTTAATCCTTTTGTAGTTGCTAATAGAGAAATATTAATCTTGGTTGCAGTGCTTTTTGTGGTTGCTTTCATAGGTAAAATTGTTGCAGGTTTTGTAGTTCTAAAGAAAGGCATAAATAAATTTTTGATAGGTGTATCTATGGTTCCGCGTGGAGAAGTAGGGTTGATATTTGCGGGGATAGGTTTTAAAAATAATGTTTTTGGATCAAACGAATATAGTGCCTTGGTAGCTGTTATAATGCTTACTACTTTTATAACTCCCATAATACTTAAGTATCTTTTATCAAAACAAAATGAAAATGGATAAAATTTTATCTTATTATTTTAACAAATTGTTTTTT
>JAITKL010000024.1 GCA_031278405.1 Endomicrobium sp.
AGGTACTAGACATATTCTAACTATAGTCAACTTATTTGCCAAATTCATTATATCTCTCCAATCATTACTTTTATATTATAACCTTTTTCAATGACTATTATCTTACCATTGTAAACTCAAATGTAAAGAATAAGACAACATTCTATATTTTGATTCATATTTAAACTACCTAATTACCTGATGGAAGTAAAGACTTGTCAAACCCTTTATTAAAATCAACTGTAGCAATTCTTTGAGAGTATCTGTCCCAACATATCTGTCTATTTCTGAAAAAATAGAATTCATTTTATGCAGTTTTTATATTAAGAGCAAGTATGTATTTGCTTATTCAATATTATTGGTTATTTCAAAACTTTGTCTGCGAAAAACACCAAACAAATATTCGGACTCAACAGTATTTTTGGACAACCTAACGCTACAACTGCTACTTTTTGCATAATTCATACACCTTTATTATTTACTTCTTCTTTAAAATAATATTATAGTATTAACATCTAAAATACCGTTAAAAAATACCTTAATGTATAGCTCGTCTTGCTCCATAACCGCAGTGGTCTTCTATTTTTTGTTTAGGAAGACTTTCAATATTCAATCCGTTCAAAATTATCAGATTCAACAGTCTGAGCAATCTTTGACATATTTCTATAATAAACACACAGAGATTATTAACAACGCTACCGCAATGATTGCCATAACTACAATAAACATTTTCTTTGTATTGAATATATTTTTCAACATCTCAAAACGACGCTTCTTCTGATTTAAGGGTTCACTCTGTCTCTCGTTTTTTGAGAGTTAAATAATTTCACAAATTCTTTCGGATCAAACCCGAGATATGTATAGAGTAAGATCTTAAAAAAATTTTTATAGTAAACCTTAGTCTTAAAGCACCCAAATTACCTTCTTCTGTTGCGGCGGCAAGATCAAGGATATTTTTCTTGAACTTTGGGGGCTTTATGAACGCCAGAAAGCGACAAATCTATATTATTCCCGATTATCCTTAAGTGGTTTTATCTATTTCTTTCATAGTATTTCCCAATTTTGGTTTTAGTATAGCTTTATTATTTCAACATCGTTTGGAGCCTTGAAGTTGAAAGTAGCTACGGCTAACTCAGAATTAACAATATAATTTTTAAATACCAGCTCTATCTTTGTTCCTGCAGAAGTTATAACAGCCTTCTCCGTGAGCATACTTGCTTTTGCAATATATATTTTTGCGTTAAAACTGTTATTTTTTAAAGACTGAATTTTAATTACAATACGATTATCATCATATTCGTCAAGGCTTATGCTATTTGTCTTTTTTATCTCTCGCCAGGAGCTTCCAAAATTTACAATAGAAGCAGGAGAAAAGTCTCTGTCAACAGAATTTTTCCAAGTGTCAATAATAACTTGCTTTTCATTCGGCGTATAAATCATTATGGTCTTTTCGTTAATATAAATTCTTTGCTCTTGAGAAGTTTGTTGAGTTATATATATTCTGTTGGGTTTCTTCAAAAAAACTGTTCCGACAATTTTTTGTTTCTCCCCTGTAGATTCAAAAAAAACAGTTTGAACAAACTCCACTTTAATAGTATCTATTTCTTTTTCACTTTGCTCCAATCTTGTAAAAAAATCAAATAATACGTCGCTTGATTCTTGAGCCACAACATTGCATGAAAAAAAAGTCAAAATTAATATCAACCATCCGATATAATTAAATTTTCCTATCATCACAACTAAAAAATTTCTTATCATATATTATTTGCTTCCAGATATTTTGAAATCTTGTCAAAATTTATCTGCCACTTATTAGTGCCCTCGGGTTTTGATATAAAGCCATCTATTTCAAGAATGCTAAGTATATTTGTAGCTCTCGCTGATCCTCCGAAATTTGCTTTAAGCAAATCTTGAGATATTCTTCTTCTTTCGCTTATAAGTTTCAGAGCGGAAATTAAATCTTTACTCTCTTTATCAGCGTCAAAATTTCTTTTTCCTTCAACTTCAACAGATACGGCTTCGTAGAGTCTTGGAAAATTCTGGTTACTTATAAAAGAAATTATTTTCTCCGCTTCTTTTAATGAAACAAAAGCTCCTTGCAGTCGAACGGGTCTTGCCTCACCAGGCGGCAAAAATAACATATCGCCTTTTCCCATAAGCGATTCTGCCCCTAACATATCCAGAATAACTCTTGAGTCAACTTTAGAAGTTGTCTGGAATGAAAGTCTTGCTGGAAAATTGGCTTTAATAATGCCTGTTATAACATTTACAG
Organism: Endomicrobium sp.; assembly: GCA_031278405.1. The sequence continues at coordinate 2,252 of JAITKL010000024.1, forward strand.
AAGGTCTTTGAGTAGCAAGTATCAAGTGTATTCCAACAGCTCTTGCCATTTGAGCCAAACGTTGTATAGAATCTTCTATTTCTTTCTGCACTACAAGCATTAAATCTGCAAGCTCATCTATTATAACAACAATATAAAATTCTTTTTCCCTGCTTCTTTCAGCCATTTTATTGTTATAATCTTCAATATTTCTAACCATTACGTTAGCAAATTTTGTGTACCTTTCTTCCATTACTAAAACAAGTTTTTTTAAAGCCGCCGACGCTGCTCTTGGATTAGTTATAATATCGGCATTTGCTGCCGTAGTACACGGATTGTACAAATGAGGAATGTCTCTATATATAGGCATCTCAACGCGTTTAGGATCAATCAGCATAAATTTTACTTCATCTGGACGAGCTTTATATAAAATAGAAAGTATTATGGTATGGATCCCAACGCTCTTACCTGAGCCTGTGGCTCCAGCAATTAACAAATGAGGCATTGAAACTAAATTAGTCACATAGCCTGCTCCATCAGTTGTTTTACCCAAAGCTAAAGTAAGAAGAGATTTTGACTTTTCAAATGAAACACTTTCTAAAATTCCCCTTAAGCCAACAATTGCACTTACAGGATTAGGCACTTCTATACCTACAACCGCTTTTTCAGGTATCGGAACAATTCTTATTGAAGCCGTGCGCATTGCCAAAGAAATATTGTCTATAATGTTTGAAACTGTCTGTATTCTTATGCCAGGAGCCAAAACCAAATCATAACG
>JAITKL010000070.1 GCA_031278405.1 Endomicrobium sp.
TAGTTTTTCTTTAAGTTCTTTTAGATAGTCCCTTAAATCTTTAGGAATTTTATCTCCAAACTTGTTATAAAATTCCTCTATCATTACAACCTCCTCCTTCCAGTCTTCTTTATCTACGCTAAGAAGTTTGTCCATAGTTTCTTTCTTTATGTCCAAACCGCTTAAATCCATTGCACCTTCTTGAGGAAACAACCCTATCTCAGACTCTCTTACACCAGTTTTTCCTTCAATTCTATCTATCATCCACTTTATGACTCTGGAATTTTCTCTATATCCAGGCCACATAAACTTACCATCGTTATCTTTTCTGAACCAGTTAATCATAAATATTTTAGGAAGTTTTTTTGCTTTCTTGCCGATATTTAACCAATGTTGAAAATAATCGCCCATATTGTATCCGCAAAAAGGAAGCATGGCCATAGGATCTCTTCTGACTGTTCCAACTTGATCGCTTGCAGCAGCTGTGGTTTCAGAACCTATTATTGACGCAGTAAATACTCCACTGTTCCAATCTTTTGCTTCATATACCAATGGAATTGTATTTTTTCTGCGGCCTCCAAAAATGATTCCGGAAATCGGCACGCCTTTAGGATTATCATATTCTGACGAAAGCGTTGGGCAATTATAAATTGAAACAGTAAATCTTGAATTTGGGTGAGCAGCTGGCTTGCCTAAATTTTTGTCATACTTTTGACTCTGCCAATCTGTCAAATCTAAAGGAACTTTGTCACTGACTCCTTCCCACCAAGGAGTATTGTTGGAATTATCTACAGCCGTATTTGTAAAAAACGTTGGGAAAAACTTATCATTTTTAAGAGTTTTCATCATGACTGGATTTGTTTTAAATCCTGTTCCCGGAGCAACACCAAAAAAACCCGCTTCAGGATTAATAGCGTAAAGCTGACCATCTTCGTCTATGTTAATCCATGCTATATCGTCACCCAAAGTCCAAACTTTATATCCTTTAAGTACAGGATCTAACATTGCAAGGTTGGTCTTTCCGCAAGCAGACGGAAATGCACCGAGAAAATATGTTATCTTATGATCAGGCGCTTCCACGCCTATGATAATCATATGTTCGGCAAGCCAACCTTCTTGATAGCCCAAATATGAACCTATTCTTAACGAATAACACTTTTTACCAAGAAGAGCGTTTCCGCCATACCCTGAACCAAAACTCATAACAAGATTGTCTTGAGGAAAATGCATTATAAATCTTCTATCGGGATTAACATCGCCTATAGAATGAACGCCCCTAAAAAAATCAGAAGAATTTCCTATTCTTTCTACTGCTTGCTTGCCTACTCTAGACATAATTCTCATGCTCAAAGCCACATATACAGAATCTGTTATTTGAACACAGTTTTTAGCATATTTTGATTTTGGCGTACCCATGACAAAAGGAATAACATACATTGTTCTTCCTTTCATCGCTCCTTTGAAAAGACACTCCATCTTTTCTTTAGCATCTTTAGGATCTAACCAATTATTGTTAGGTCCTGCTTGGTCTTTTGCCGGTGTACAAACAAAGGTTAAGTGTTCTGTACGGGCTACATCATTAGGGTTTGAGCGGTGGTAATAAGAATTAGGGTACTCTTGCCCGTTTAATTTCTTTAGGATGACTTTTCCGTCAACTCCAGATTTTTGAGCAATTTTTGTCAACTTTTCAGCTTCTTCTTGAGACCCGTTCATAATATAAACTTCGTCAGGACGAAAAAGTTCCTGCATTTCTTTTACGAATATATCCATTGGCGTCGGCATCATTTTATCGCTCCTTATTTGTTAGAATGTTATTTTGCGCAGATAACACATATTAACTAACCAAGATAAAATCTATCCATCTTGCCGATATTTTATATTAAATTGTTATCAGCTAAAATACTAAACCCAAACTTCTCTTGACTCTTTCTCTAAAACAACTTTCTTAGTGGGATATATAGGTTTAACAATTTCCTCTGGCTTAAACCACAATTTAATTTCTCTTTCAGCTTCTGAAGGATCTGAAGAGCAGTGGACAACATTTTCATATACGCCTTTTGTGGTTATTCTTCCGTAAGCTCCTCGTATTGATACAGGATCGGCTTCTTCAGGATTTGTTGTTCCAGCGATTTTTCTCATTCTTGTGATAGCGTCTTCGCCTTGATATACAAAAGCCAAAACTCTATCCCAAGCCTCACCGTAAACTTTGCCCTGTATATAGTCAACTAATTCTCCAAAAAAAGGCTTGTCTTTAAGTTGATAATAATGCTGCTCAGCCAGTTCTTTACTCACCTTAACGGTTTTTGCACCTATTATAAACATTCTGGCTTCGGATAGTTTAGTTAAAATATTTCCTGTTAAAGATTTTTTTACTCCGTCTGGTTTTACCAAAATTAAAAGCTGTTCAATTGCCATTTCCCGCTCCTAGATCCTTTTTTTATAAGCATTGTAATATTTTACTCCAATACCAACCAATCCTGAAAAAACGTATAAACTAAACAATATAAAAATTATATTTTGCGGGAATGCAATCATTAAAAATAAAAGTAGCACAACTAAAACCAAAAGTCTGAAAGTTTTAGGTTTGGACAAATTCATCTTTTTGAAAGAATAATAAGGTACGCTTGAAACCATTAGCAAAGACAAAATCACCATTACAACAGGCATCGTCTTAAAGAAAAGAGGCATGCTTTTCATTAAAATCGGAATTGTTTTAAAAGACAAAGACTGCCCAGTATCTGCAAAAAGTTCGTAACTTAAAACAAAAGACAATAACAGTCCTGCAGAGGCAGGCGTGGGAAGTCCCATAAAAGAATTATGCACAACGCTGTCGTCTTGAGCATAAACGTTAAATTTTGCAAGTCTTAATGCGCTACATAAAACAAATAGTATAGCTATAGCCATACCGACTTTTCCCATTGAGCTTAAAACAAGTTGATACATCATAACAGATGGAGCAACTCCGAATGAAACTAAATCGCTTAAAGAGTCTAGTTGAATGCCAAACTCGCTTGTTGTTTTTGTAAGTCTCGCAACTCTTCCATCAGTCATATCAAATGCTACTGCAAACACAAGAAACCATGCCGATTTTGTAAAATCACCGTCTATAGACGACAATATTGACAAATAACCACAACTCATATTTCCGCATGTTAAAAGACTCGGTAGTATGTAGATGCCCTTTTTCATTTTTCGCTCATTGTCAACTTCCTTTATTTATGCTTGCAAAAATAGTTACGCCTGACACAACTTTATTACCTTTCTTTACTTTAACTTCAACATTTTTTGGCATATGAAGGTCAACCTGAGAACTAAATTTTATTATGCCGATCTTATCGCCTAGTTTCAAAATATCCCCGGGCTTTACCCAAGAAACACAGCGCCTTGCAAGAATGCCGGCTATCTGTTTAACCAAATATTTTCCATTTTCATTTTCTATTGTTATTACATTTTGTTCGTTTACTATATGAGCTTCGGACTCCATAGCTTTCAGAAACTTGCCAGGTTTATATTCAACACTTAAAACTTTGCCAGCAATAGGAGCTCTTTGAAGATGAACATCTAATACAGATAAGAATACTCTGACAACTTTTTCTGTTTTATTTTCGCTTACTTCTAAAACAGTACCATTGCATGGAGAAAGGATAAGATTTTCTCCTTGAGTTATCTCTATCTTTGGATCTCTAAAGAAGTAAAGACAAAATAAAGAACCTAAAATACACAAAACACCTGCTAGAGATGTAAATTTACCGAAACCAGAAATAAGCAACACTATTCCTAAAATAAGAGGAATTAAAATAAATGGATAGCCCTCTTTCACAATTTGCATTATTTATTCCTTTTAAGCATAAAATCTTTCAAATTTGCTTAGATTCTACTAAATAAACCAAATTATGTCAAAACCTTAAACACCAAAAGTTATTGAAAAATGAATAATATTATTTATTTTTGCTTTTCAATTTCCAAGAGAGGTACGCACCAATGAAAGCGTCTATTTCACCGTCCATTACAGCATTGACTTGCGATGCCCCATAGCCTGTTCTGTGGTCTTTGACAAGTTGATAAGGCATAAAGATATATGAACGTATCTGGCTGCCCCACTCTATAGAGCCTTTTTCATTATAATGTTTCTCATAAGAAGCTCTCTGTTTTTCTTGTTCAAGTTCGTAAAGCTTAGCTTTTAAGAGTTTCATAGCCGTGGCTCTATTTTTTATTTGCGATCGATCGTTTTGCGATTGAACTATTATTCCCGTAGACAAGTGAGTTATTCTTACGGCAGAGTCCGTTTTGTTTATATGTTGTCCACCCGCCCCCGAGGCTCTATATGTGTCTATTCTTATATCTTTATCTTCAATTATTATGTCTATATTATCTTCAATTTCAGGTATAACGTCAACAGAAGTGAAAGAAGTATGTCTTCTCTTATTTGAGTCAAACGGAGAAATTCTTACAAGTCTGTGGACTCCTATTTCAGACTGTAAAAAACCGTAAGCGTATTCACCCTTTATTATCATGGTGATGCTTTTGATTCCCGCTTCATCGCCATCTAAACTATCCACTACTTCAATCTCAAAACCTTTGTCTTCAGCCCATCTTGAATACATTCTTACAAGCATTTGCGCCCAATCGCAAGACTCAGTACCACCCGCTCCTGCATGTATAGACATTATGGCGTTGTTCCTATCATGCTCACCGTCCAACTTTGTCTTTGTTTCAAAAGAAGATAGAGCTTTCTCTAATTTCTTGCCTCCATCTTCCACCTCTTTTAATACAGCGTCGTCATTTTCAGACCCAGCAAGATCTTTTAAGTCAATTAAATATTTAACTTGCAAATAAATATCTTGCCAGAAATTACACAAATTCTTTAAATCGTCAAACTCAGACATTACTCTTTTTGCATTGTTTTGATCGCTCCAGAAGTTTGGATTTGATATTTCTTTTTCAAGCTCTTTGATTCTGTTCAGTTTTGAATCTAAATCAAAGAGACCTCCTCAAAGCTTCTATTCTTTCTTTTTGCTGTTGAAGCATTTTAGAACCCCTTTTATTTATAAAACTTATACTCTCAAAATAAAATCTTAATTTATTAATCGTCTCCTGAAAAGCAAAAATACTACCAATACTAATAAGACAATACTACATATCTTTACAAAAACATCGCCGAATTTAGTGTAGAAAGTTTTAAAATCGTTTTGAAAAAATGTCCCGCTGAGCAGTTCTTTTTTTGACACTTCAGTTTTATCAATAATTATTCCTGAAGATTCAATAATACCAGAAATGCCAGTATTTGCCGAGACTAAAACAAATTTTCTATTTTCAACAGCTCTAAAAACATTCATCATAAAATGCTGGCATGGAGCTGCCGTATCAAAAAACCATGCGTCATTTGTGTGGTTTGTAAGAACTTTCGCTCCGTTTAGCGCAAATCTTCTTGCTATATCTGGAAAAAAATTTTCAGAACATATAGTAGAGCCAATAAACAGCTCGCCGTAGTTAAAAACATTTGCATCGCTACCTTTGTCAACGTCTCCCATTTTATTTAAAATACCAAAAAAATTTGCAAAAAATTTTCTAAACGGAATAAACTCACCGAAAGGCACTAAGTGATTTTTTTTGTGTACAGGGTTATAATTATCTGCACCTTTAAAACCTAAAACAACATTAAATATTTTTTCATTGTCTTCGTTGTAAAACGAACCGAATATATTAAAACCTCCGGCAGACACCGTCAATTCTTTTGCAAAACTATACAAATTACTATCTTGTGGAACTATGCCGGGCAAGACAGTTTCTGACCACAAAACTAAGTCTGCTTTAGATTTGTTAACTTCAAGAGCCATTTTTTGAAGATTAGATAAAATCTCTTGTCTGTAATCTTCATCCCATTTTTTATATTGGTCAATATTTGGCTGCAATATTGAAACACTATATTCTTTATCGCCAAGTAATCTGAATTTATATATTTTATATGTTCCAAATAATGTAAACAAAATTATAAAAGCTAAAGCCAAATACAAATATTTCTTCTTATTTTCTCCTGTAATACAAAAATAAAAGCATAAGTTGCAAAACAGTATTAAGAAAGAAACACCATATACTCCAGCAAACTCCGCTATTTGTATAATTTCAGTAAATTCAAATTGCGAGTAGCCTATCAACATCCATGGGAATCCGGTAAAAAAATATGTTCTTATATATTCAAGCAAAACCCAAAGACAAGAACCAAAAATAATTACAAAGAAATTTGATAGTTTATTCTTTTTTTGAAAAGAAATATATTTTTGTAACGCAAAACTCCAAATTCCCCAATAAAGTGCAAGATAGACCCAAAGAGAACATGCAGCTATTGCCACCTGAACATAAGAAGCTATATTAAAATGCAACATTGGAACAAGCCAATAAAGTCCAATTGCGTTAAATGCAACCCCTGATAAAAGCCCGCACAGAAAAGAACTAATAGCATTTGTTCTCATTATTACAAAAACAAGCGGAACAAACGCTATCCACATTAGGAAAAACAAATTGAGCTTAGGGAAGGCGCATGCAGATAATAACCCAGAAGCCAAACATAATACAGTATTCTTGCTATTTAAACCCATTTGCATATTCGCTCTTCTTTTCATTTTTCTACGTATCCGAGACGCTTATTTGCCATTTCTTATTCCTTCTTGACCGCCTCTTTTCTTCTTCCTGCTTTTACGTTTCGTTTATCCCTGAGCTTGCTCGCTATTTTCCTCGCCGTATCTTATGCGCTTCTTACCG
>JAITKL010000003.1 GCA_031278405.1 Endomicrobium sp.
AGTGTGTGTTTTGAACATGGACGGTAAAATTGTTTTCTATTCAAATTATCTCTGAATATGAATTTCTCACAAAAAAATAAAATATATAATGAAAATACAAAAATTTTTAAACATTTGAAAATATTGATTAAAAATAAATCTCTTATTAAGGAAAGAAAATAGTTATATAAACGATTACTGTGCTTATGTAATTGATAATAGCATATATGACAAAATATTGTTTTTGTAAAAGATTCAGTACTTGGGATTGTTAGGAAATTAAATGAGTTTAATAATGCTTTTAATAATAAACGAGCGTGGTAGAATTTTAATATCTAGCGCAGAAAACGCAAGTGTTAAAAATTATGAAACCCTAATGGTGTATTGGAAAAAAAGAAAGTCTTTGTTTTGTCTGAAGGAGTAAGAGATAAAGATGTTATTTTAATAAATAACAAACAGTTTTATGTGTCAAAAATTCTTAAATAGAGAAAAATGGTCTGTAGCAAAATTAACGCACTTAGGTACTATAAACCAGTCTAAATCTTTATCTTTGACAAAGAAAGAAAGCCGAAAAAACTGGTAAAGGTACAGGTCTTGGTTTATCAATATGTTATGGCATAGTAAAAATTTTAAAGGAGAAATGTCGGTTAAGAGTGTTATAGGAAAAGATACGACTTTCTATATAAAATTTCCGATACTAAAATGAATATGAGCGCGATTTTATATATTTTGATTGGAGTTATCGCCGGAACTTCTTTTCTGCTTCACAAGTATATGGCGGTTATAAAAGATAATGCGGCTAAAGAGCAGAAGATAAAAGATTTAGAGGAAAATATCAAAAGATATTTGAACATAAACGATTCTTTAAAAATAGAATTTGAGAATATAGCTTCAAAAGTTTTAGAGGAAAAAAATGCGAAAATTACGGATTTAAATAAAACTTCTTTGGAAAATGTAGTCGCACCGTTTAAAGTAAAAATTGACGAGTTTAAAAACAAGGTTGAAAATCTCCAGATATATGAAGCAGAAAAAATATCTGGGTTACAGAAAGAATTGGAAAAATTGATTAATCTTAATAAGCGAGTAAGCGAAGAAGCCAATAATCTTGCTGGAGCCTTAAAAGGTGAGAATAAATTACAAGGGATATGGGGAGAGCTTACTTTAGAGAGAATTTTTGAGTATGCAGGTATGATAGAAGGTGTGCATTATAATTCTCAAGAGCAGTTTAAAGAAGAAAGTGGAAGAAAGATTCCAGATTATATAGTCAACTTGCCCGATGGAAAGCGCATAGTTGTTGATGCAAAAACATCTCTAAGAGCTTACGAAAAGTATTATAATTCTCAAAATGAAGCTGATAAAAAGATTTATTTAAAAGAGCATTCCGTAAGTATAAGAAAACACATTGATGAGCTTGCAGGAAAAGATTATGCCAATTTACAGGGACTTAATCAACCTGAATATGTTTTAATGTTTGTACCTGTAGAAGGTGCTGTTTCTCTGGCAGTTGTAGATAAGCCAGATTTAGTAGGCTATGCATTTAAGAAAAATATTATAATAGTTACACCTTCAACGCTTTTAGCTACTCTAAAAACTGTTGAGTATATTTGGCGACAAGAAAACCAAAAAAAAAATGTTCTTGAAATAGCCAAAGTAGGAGGAAATCTTTACGATAAATTTGTAACTTTTGCTGAAATTTTGCTTGATGTCAATAGTAAAATAACAGAAGCAAAAGACAAGACGGAAGAAGCATTAAAAAGGCTTTCTTCTTCTGATAAGAGAGGGGACAGTTTAGTGGCAAGAGCTCAAAAGTTAAAAGAACTGGGATCTCCTGTAAGCAAAGAAATTCCTAAAGATCTGCTAAACGACACCGATAGCGTCATGTAAGTTGAGGAGAAAATGAACGTACAGAAGGCAACATTGTATAAAAACGAACTTAAAAATAAAGCGCTAGAACTTAGAGAAGAATTTAATAAAAAGAATTTAGAGCTTATTTTTGACGATAATTCTTTTAAAGATTATCTTTTAAAGATTGTTGTTAAAACAAAAAAAGGAATAACAAAAGGAAATTTGTTTATCTATTATAAACCGACAAAAGATACGTATTCTTTGAAACGGCAAATAAAAGATGCCCAAACAGATTTGGTTATAGATTTATTATGGAATAAGTTTAATGGTTCAGAAATTTATTCAGCCAAGAGCGGTATTTATGAGGCATTTGTTGACGGTTCTTATATTAATGGAACTACAGGTTACGGTGCTGTCATTTATCTGGCTGACGAAATAAAGGCAGAGCTTTCAGGAGTGGTTACCAATACGCAGTTTAGACAATTTGGTGGAGAATTGAAATCTGTTATCGAAACTTTAAAATGGTGCGATGAAAACAATGTTAGAAAGATAAGAATCAACTATGACTATGAGGGAATAGAAAAATTTGCGTCTGGCAAATGGAAATCTGGTAATGAGCTTTCAAAAGATTACGTAAACTTTATTCGTCAAACAAAGGTGGAAATTGAGTGGCGGCATATAAAAAGCCATACGGGGAATATAAAAAATGATAAAGCCGATTTACTAGCAAAACGTGCAGCAAGCAAACTGCAATTTATATAATTATTTGTTATTATTTTTCAAGAGAAGATAAAACATGTCAAGCTTGAGAAACGCGTTTTAGGCGAGTGTAAATCTTGTACTGAAGAATAAGAATTAAGGTTGAAGCTTGCGGCAAAAAAGTTTGTTAAAGACAACAAAATTGAGGTTGTGGAAGGGGTAAGGTTTATAGACAAAATAGTTAAATGTTAAACACATGGAGTCTGACTAAAGAAGTAAAAGCGCTAAAAGATGATTTGTATCATGGAATTTGCACGCTGAAGACTTTTTATTTATGTTTTTTTCTTATGTTGATTGAGAAGCCATTTCTGAGGCTGCAGCAAGCAAATTTTGATTTTCTAAGTCATCAAGAAGTAATGATGTCAAGGCTTTTGCCACTTCAGCTTCTTCAAAGGCAACTCGTGAAACGCCTGCTTGTCTGAGATTTTCTTTGTGATCTAAAAACCTCGCTCTGGCAAGTATTCTTGTTTTAGGATTTAGCGATGAAGCAAGAGTAGCTGTCTCTAGCGTTAATGGTAAAGACGGTATGGTAATAATTAAGTACTCTGCATTTTTTATTCCCGCCGCAAATAAAATTTCTTTTTGCGAAGAGTCTCCATATACTACGGAAAACCCTTGAGGACTTAAACTGTTTATGGTATCTATGTTTATGTCAATAATGACCGGATTTAGATTTTGTTTGTTTAGGACATTTACAACTTGTTTTCCTGTTGGACCATAGCCAACGACGATTGCATTCTTTTGAACAGAAGAGTTTTTTGCAGGCAGAATGTTTTGTACAAACTGGTTACTTTTATTGTTTTGAATACCTTTCTTTTCAACTTTGAAATTTAAAATATTCCATAATATTTTCTTTGTTCTTAAAAAATTTTCAAGTGCCGTTATTTTTGCAAATACTGATGGATTCAACGTTATTGAAATAATTGAACACACTACTATTGCATTGTAAACCTCGCTGCCTGCAAGATTAAAACGTTTTGCTTCCCGAGCTAGTATAAATGAAAATTCTCCAACTTGAGCAAGACCTGCTGCAACAGTAAGTGCAGTTTTTGGTGAATAACCAAGTACGGAGACAGTAATTAATGCAGTTAAAGGTTTTATCAATAGAACTATTATAAGACATATGCATATAAGAGCAGGATATTCAATTAAAAATTTAAAATCAAAAAGCATTCCTACGGCTAAGAAAAACAGAACCGCAAAAGCGTCTTTAAGCGGCAGAATATCAGCGCCGGCTTGATGGCTTAATTTGCTTTTTCCAACAACCATTCCACCTAAGAAAGCTCCTAAAGCAAACGATACTTGAAATACAAATGCAGCTAAAACAGCTGTTGCGAAAGCTATAACTAATACTGCAAGAGTAAACAACTCTTGAGATCGTGTTTTTACAATTTTTAATAAAATCCATGGGATAAATTTCACCCCGCCTTTCATTACAATAATCCATAAAAGCGCTACGCGTAATATAGCTATGCTCACTGCTTTAAGTATATCAAAGCTTCCCTCCATCGCGTTTGAACTTGACAATACTGATGAAAGACTTGGAAGAACGACAAGTATTAGTACGGTCAAAATATCTTCTACAACGAGCCAGCCTACTGCTACATGTCCGTGTATTGTGTTTGTTATATTATTATCTTCCAAGACTCTTAAAAGTACTACAGTGCTGGCAACGGCAAGCCCAAACCCTAATATTAAGGCAGACTTCAAATTAAGACCCAATGCTAAACCCAAAAATGTAGCAAACACAGTAGCGATGCTGCTTTGTATAATAGCCCCGGGTATAGTCACACCTTTAACCGCTATCAGATCATCAAGTTTAAAATGTAGTCCAACACCAAACATTAAAAGAATAACTCCAGCTTCGGAAAGCTGGAATGCTAAGGCGGGATCTGCAATAGGACCAGGTGAAGATGGTCCTATAAGAAACCCTGCTAACAAATATCCTACTATAGAACAAAGCCCAAGCTTTTGTGTTATAAAACCAAAAGTTAGCGCGAGACCAAATCCTATAGCCATGATTTCAAGTAATTTATATTCGTACATTCGTATTCCACTCAAAGAAATTGAACAAAGATGTGTTAGGTAAATTATGTATAATATACGACATTATGAAAAATTTATCAAAAATTGAAAAAATATTAAATTTAGTACAAAAACCAACAAGATATATAAAGAACTCAATTCTCATATCCAGCCGATATGTCCGCGGATTTCTCGGTAGTTTTATAACGGGATGTCCGGCATTAACCAACCAACCTCAGAACCTTTTTTGCGATTTTTTTAATTTATTTGTTTTGGGTTATATGGTATACAAGGAAGTCAAAGTTGTACAATATAATAAACATAAGTAAAAGATCTGCTCTTACATTTGTTCCAGAAGTAGACTCTGGCAGGTTAAGAAACATCATGGAAAAATATTTTTCAGAAAAACAGATAGGTGAGACTTTGTTTACTGCAAAAGCTATGGGGCTAGAAAACAATAAGTTAACGCTAAACCCTTAATTAGAGAATTTAGTAGTGCAAGTGGAACTTTAAAGCTTCAGCTTTGTTTTGTTAGCTGTAAAACTGTAAAGCCTGAAGGTTAAATTATTGGAAAATAAAGAAAATTATGGCAGAACGTACGCTATAGAAAGAACAAATTTGTATGTTGAAACGAAGACGGTAGAGTTTTTGCCCTAATTTGTTGAAGTAGGAAAAAGATGAACAAAGAAATAGTAGTAAACAGAACTTTTGAAGAGGTAAAAGTTGCGGTGCTTGAAGACGGCAAGCTTTTTGACTTGTTTATTGAGAGAAGAGAATCAGAAAAAATTTTTAACAATATATATAAAGGCTCTGTGCAAAATATCGTGACTGCGCTTGATTCTGCTTTTATTGATATAGGTTTCGGTAAAAGTGCTTATCTGGGAGTTGATGATATAATTGCTCAGCTGAAAGGAAAAAGTATAGAAAATATAATTAAAGTTGGGCAGGATGTGCTGGTTCAGGTTTATAAAGAGACTATCAGCACCAAGGGACCTAAAGTTACAATGGACATTTCTTTGCCTGGAAGATTGCTTGTGTACATGCCCTTTAGCAATAATATAGGTGTATCAAAAAATATCGGAGATGAAAAAGAACACGATAGATTGAAAAGTATTATTACTGAAATAAAAAAAGATATTCCTGGCGGTATAATTGTAAGAACAGAAGCCGAAGACGCCGATGAATATGAAATTAGAAGTGAGATAAAATATTTGACAAGGCTTTGGGCGTCTATTGTTTCAAGGTTTAACGACGCTAAGCCAATGAGTCTTATACATAAGGATTTAGGAGTTGTTTTTCAGACCGTGAGAGATTATTTTTCTGATAATGTAAGCTTTATGTATATAGACTCTCCTAGGGAATTCAGAGATGTAACTGAGTTTGTAAAAATAGTTTATCCAGAATTGCTTAACAGAATAGTTTTATATGACGGGAATGTTCCTATATTTAAGGTTTATGGTATTGAAGAAGAAATTAAAAAGCTTCGTTCAAATAAAATAAAGCTTCAATCAGGAGGATACCTGATTATACAAGAAGCCGAATCTCTTTGTGCTATAGATGTAAATAGCGGAAAGTTTACGGCGAAGACTTCTCAAGAAGACACAGCTACAGTTACAAATATTGAAGCAGCATTTGAAATAGCAAGACAACTCAGACTCAGAAACATAGGTGGAATTATAGTCATAGATTTTATAGATATGAAAAAAGCTGCTAATCGTCAGAAAATTTTGGAAAAACTCCGAAAGGCTACTAAAGGTGATAAAGCAAAAATAAAAATATGGCCTATAACAAAACTCGGGCTTATAGAAATGACAAGACAAAGAAAAAGAGAATCTTTGTTTTCTTTACTTGCCGATACATGTCCTATGTGCAAAGGATTAGGGCTTGTTTTATCAAAAGAATCTATTTTTATAAATGTTTGTGATGAAATAGAACAATTAAAGTTTGGCGAATATCACGGCACAATAAGAATAAAACTTCATCCTGATGTTGTAGATTACTTCAAGGAAAGAAAGCCCAGACTAAAAGAGTTGTTTAAAGCAGAGTTTGAAATAAAAACAAGTCAGGAAATAGCTAGAGAAGAATACCAAATAATTTTTTGAATAATTTTCTAAAACCCTTCTTCTATGCTCAAATTCTGCTTTTTTTGGTAGTTGGAATTATTGATTGATTGATTGATTATAATATTGAGTAGGAATAGTTCCTTGTCTAAATGCTTCTAAAAATGATCCAGGTGTTTTACTTAACGCCAAAAGACCTGTGTTTGGGTCAATAAGAGCCCATTCTATACCATCGGGCTGTTTAAAATCTAATACAGGTTTTCCTTTAAGTGCTTCTTTCATAAATTTAGTCCATATGGGGCACGCGAGACCTCCTCCAGTAACTCTATCACCCAGAGGCATTGAACGATTGTCATATCCAGTCCAAACACCTGCAACGAGTTGTGGGGTATATCCAACAAACCAAGCGTCGCTCCCATCGTTTGTAGTTCCTGTTTTTCCTGCGCAAGGTCTTCCTAAATTTTGTGCATACCAACCACTTCCTTTTTCAACAACAGCTTTAAGCATATTGGTTAAAATAAAGCATACTTGAGGAGACAAAACTTCTTTTTGTTCTGGAATGTTTTCTTCCAATACTTTTCCATCTTTATCAAGTATTTGCGTTATTATGTAAGGCGTCGTTTTAATTCCACCTGAAGCAAAAACTGCAAAAGCCGAGACCATTTGTTCAAGAATAACGTCACTTGCTCCAAGTGCAAGAGAATAAGAGTTTATAAGAGGGGTATTTATACCAAGATTTTTTGCTGCTTCAATAACTTTTGCGGGTGTTGTTTTTATTATCAACTCAACCGCACAAGTATTTATTGATAATGCCAAAGCCGTTCTTAAAGTTACTTTTCCTCTAAATTTTTTACTGTAATTTTTTGGAGCCCAAATTTTGCTTGTGTCAATTAAATCATCTTCAGAAACATTTTCGGCTATTATTTCAAGATAAGTTATATCTCTTGAAACTAAATCCCAAGAACCTCTGTTATACACAAAAACCAAAGGCTTGTCTTCAAGCGTGGACACAGGCGTAAACTCTTGTTGGATTGCTGTGAGATATACAAACGGTTTAAAAGCTGACCCAGCTTGCCTTTTAGCTTGAGTTGCTCTGTTAAACTGCGATTCTTTAAAACTGCGACCTCCAACCATAGCTCTAATTGCACCATTTTTTGGATCTACCGCTATAAGAGCGCCTTGAACTTTAATTGGCATTTGTTTTGTTCTCTCAAAAAAACTAGTTTTATCTTTATCAAAATCGCTAAGAGATTCTTCAATTATTTTTTCAGCTGCTGTTTGAGCCTGCATATCCAGAGTAGTGTAAATTGATAAACCATCCCTAAATAAAACGTTTGTTCCGTATTTTTGTTCAAGGATAAGTCTTAAAGCTTCCACAAAATAATGTCCTTTTTCTTCTCTTAACGAAGTATCTTGTACAGGCAACGGCGTTTCAATGGCTTCTTTCTCTTTCTCTTGCGTTATATAACCAAGCTGCCCCATTCTTGATAGAACTAGATTTCTTCTTAAAAGAGCGGTTTTTGCGTTTTTAAAGGGATTGTAATAATTTGGTGATTTAGGTATTGCCGCAAGCATGGCGCATTCTGCGAGATTTAAGTCTTTCGTGTCTTTATTAAAATATATTTTTGCCGCCGCCCGTGCTCCGTATGCTCCGTTGCCGAAATAAATTTGGTTTATGTAGAATTGCAAAATTTCATTTTTTGAATAATTTTTTTCAAGTTGTATGGTAAGCAAAGCTTCTTTAATTTTTCTTAATATAGTTTTTTCGCGAGTCAAAAATATAGTTTTTGCTAATTGTTGAGTAATTGTGGATCCACCTTCGGCAACTCTTCCTTTTAACAACATCCTTGAGAAAGCCCTTATTATGCCTTTTGTTGAAATTCCCCAATGTTTGAAAAAATCATTATCTTCAATTGAAATAAACGCATTTTGTAAATTTGCCGGTATATCATTTATAGCGGCGAGAGTGCGTCTTTCCGTGAAAAACTCAGCTATTAAATTATTATCTTTATCGTAAATTTTTGTTGATAAATTAGGTGTGTAGTCTCCTAGCTGTTGTATTGACGGAAGATTATCTATAAAATCTGAAATAATTTTACCGCAGGTGATTATAGTTAGTGCAGAAAATACCGTAACAAACATAACCCTAGAAAAAGTGTTTTTTTTAATTTAAGCTGATATCTCATAATATAAAGAATTATATTTTAAAATGCGGATTGTTTCAATAGGACCAAAAACTGTTTTCAGGCTTATTTTACGCGCCTTACGATTGTAAAAGTTTCTGTTAAAATATTATAATAACTGCATGGAATATAATGCCGGTGTTATTTATAACAAATCTAAATCAAACGCTAAAAAAATTGCACTTGAAATTGCGACATGGCTTAAAAAGAACAGGTGCAAAGTATTTTTAAGTGATTCCATTTCAGCAAGACCTAAAAAATTTGATTTTATATTGTCTGTCGGTGGTGATGGGACGATGCTAAAAGTTATAAGGACATTTTCGCCGTTGGCAGTTCCGATAAAAGGCATAAATCTTGGTTCTCTTGGGTTTCTAACCGATACCGATGTAAATGAAGTTTTTAAGTTCTTAAAAAATTTGCTTTCTTCTGGTTTTAAGATAGAAAAGAGAATTTTATTGTCTGTTGAATTTGAATACAATGGTAAAAAAGTGAGAACAATCTCTGCAAACGACTGCGTGGTTCGTTCTTTAACTGGTGGAAAACTTATAACTGTTGACGTAAACATAGATGAAGATTTTACGACAGAATATAAATGCGACGGAATGATTATATCTACGCCAACAGGCTCAACGGCTTATTCTCTTGCCGCTTCTGGTCCTATAGTTTATCCCAATATTCCAGTATTTATTCTTACGCCCATTTCTCCGCACACATTAACGCAAAGACCTATGATATTATCTGACAAAAGTCACATCTCTTTTACTGCCAAAAATAAATATAGGGCGGGGAAAATTATGATATCAATAGATGGTCAGGACAATTATGTTTTGCCCAACGGCTCTACAGTAAAGTTTTATCTCTATAAAAAACCACTAAAGCTTATAAAAAACCGTAGTAAATCTTATTTTGAGACTTTAAAGACAAAATTGCATTGGAGTATTTAATGTTGTCCTCTCTGTCAGTTAAGAATTTTGCTTTGATTGAGGATTTAAGTATAGATTTTTCAAGCGGATTTACAGTTATCAGTGGTGAGACTGGATCTGGGAAATCTATATTAATAAAATCTATGGAGCTTCTTACTGGAGCTAGAGCAGATTTAGCTCTTATACGCGCAGGTTGTTCTGTATGCACAATTAGCGCCTCTTTTGAAACTAAAAGCGATAAGATAGCAGAGTTTTTAAATAATTTTTCAATACCTTTTGACGACAATATAATTCTAATCCGCAGAACCATAGAAAATATCGGAAAAAGCAAAGCTTTTATAAATGATTCGCAAGTTAGCATATCAGCTCTTGCTTCTATTGGAGAGCAGCTCATAGATTTCCACGGACAAAACGAAAAGCATTCTCTTCTTGATTTAGATTTTCAGCTAGAAATATTAGATAATGAAGTTGAAGACTTAAAACCTTTGCTAAAAAAATCAGCTTATTTATATGATAAAGTTAAAAATTTAGAATCAAAGATTAAAGCTGTGAATCTCTCTGATGCAGAAAGAGCAAGAAAAATTGATTTGTATTCTTTCCAAATTAAAGAGATTGATGAGGCAAAACTTGAACTTGGCGAAGATGAAAAACTAGAAGCAGAACTTCCTAAATTAAAAAACGCCGAAAAAATTACTTCTTTATCTAAAGAAGTAATAGCCATATTATATTCGTCAGATAATGCGGTTTTAGACGGTATTCTAAAAGCTAAAAAGAGTATAGAGTTGATAAATTCTTACGGTGAAGACGTTTCTGAGACATTATCATTAATTGAGCAATCCTATTATCAGACTGAAGAGACGTATAGAGAAATTGAAAATATACTTTCAAAGACAAGTTTAGACCCTGAAAAGTTAAACCTTTCCATTGAGCGAGCGGAACTTATAAAAAAATTAAAGAGAAAATATGGCAATACAATAGAAGAAATTATCAAATACAAAGATAAAATTGTTTATGAACTCAACTCCTTAAGCGGTTATAAAGAAAATTTCGATAGATTTAAAAAAGAGCTTGAAGAAAATACGAAACGCTTGTTAGAAGTCTGCGAAGCAATAAGTGCAAAAAGACAAAAAACAGCCAAAGTTTTTTCCAAATCTGTGCAAGATAAACTTTTGGATTTGGAGGTAAAAAATGCTGTGTTTGAAGTTAAATTTGAGAAAAAAGAACCTTCGGCTAACGGATGTGATGTTGCAGAGTTCATGTTTTGTGCCAATAAAGGGGAGAAAATTTTTCCTTTGAGAAGTATTGCCTCAGGTGGTGAACTTTCAAGGGTTTTGCTTGCAGTAGAATTATCTACAAAAATTCAGAACTATCAAACTTCAGTATTTGATGAAATTGACACAGGTACTGGTGGAAAAACAGGGAAAAAAATTGGTGAAAAACTTGCAGAGCTTGCTAAAAGAAAGCAAGTAATCTCTATAACGCATCTTGCGCAGGTTGCTTGTTTTGCCAAAACACACATTAAAATTTATAAAGAAATAGAAAAATCAAGAACATACACAAGGGCTAAAGTTTTAAAAGAATACGAACATATTGAAGAAATTGCCAGAATGGTATCAGGTGAAAAAATATCAAAAACAGCTTTAGATCATGCAAGAAATTTAATAACTAATTCTCAACTGTAAAGAGATAAAGAAATTAAACGATTGTCTTTGGGGCTTGAGGAAAAGCGGACAAAATTTGAAGAACTGAAAATTGCAAAAAGAAATAGCCGAAGCCAAAATTAAAATCGGAGGCTTAATCGCAAGGCTGTCAATAGCTGACCGTGCAAATTAGAATGGGCGAATAACATACCCAAACCCACAGCCACAGGCGATACGGGAAGTAAGGTTTTATTAGAAGCTTAATGTTGGGCGGCATAATGGTTGGTTTGTTTGTTTGCTTGTTGTCTTCTAAGAACTAAAGGCAAAAAAACAAAAAAGGCGTTTATGGCTTCGCCAAATATTCGTCTAAAAAGGTTAAGTTTTTTGAGTATAACACACGCAGTTCTTAATAAATCTTGCTGGATAACAATTATCTAACAAAA
>JAITKL010000010.1 GCA_031278405.1 Endomicrobium sp.
GGGCATCGTATTATTGCAGAAAACGGCGTTATTCTTACAGAAAGCGCTCTTTTCAAAGAAGGTCTTACTATAAGCGAAATAGATACGGAAAGGCTTGCTTACGAACGTCGTAGGCTGAATGTTTTTGAAACAAATTCTGATGGATACATTAATGTGGAATTTGATTTTAATGAAACAGGGGAAAATCTTACAAGGTTTGTTTCTCAGTTGCCGTTTGTTCCAAACGATGCGGATTCCTTGTCAACCCGAGCAGAATTAATATTAAAAATTCAATCGCAGGTTTTAGCAGAAAGATTAAAATTTACGGGTCTTAATGCAGTTATAGGTATTTCTGGAGGACTAGATTCTACTCTTGCTATCCTTGTAATATTGAGAAGTTATGAACTACTTGGTAAAGACAAGAAAGATATTATAGCTGTTACTATGCCCGGACCGGGTACAAGTAAAAGAACTTTTAAAAATGTAACAAAGCTATCTAATGCTGTAAATATACATCTTAGAACAATTTCAATAACAGAATCTGTTGATAAGCACTTAAGAGATATTAAACATAAAGAAACTAAAGACATAACATATGAAAATGCTCAAGCTCGCGAACGTATGCAGATATTGATGGACATAGCTAATCTTGAGAATGGATATGTGATAGGGACGGGAGATTTATCCGAAAATGCTTTAGGTTGGTGTACCTATAATGGCGATCATATGTCTATGTATGCAATAAATTCTTCAGTTCCTAAAACGCTTGTAAAGTATCTTGTTTCTTATGAGGCTCAAAGAGTCAAGACATATAAAGAAGCTTTGATAGACATTTTAAATACGGATATAAGTCCTGATCTCCTTCCGCCACCAAAAAATGGAAAAATTTCTCAGAAGACAGAAGACATAATAGGACCTTACGAATTACACGACTTCTTTTTATATTATACTGTTCGTTTTGGACAAAAACCTGAAAAAACGCTTTTTCTTGCGGCAAAGGCATTTAACAAAGTTTATTCCAAAGAGGCTATAAAAAAACATTTCAAAACTTTTTTAAAACGCTTCTTTTTTAGCCAATTCAAAAGGAATTGTTGTCCAGATGGAATTAAGATAGGAACAGTTTCTCTATCTCCCAGAGGAGACTGGAGAATGGCAACTGAAAGCAACGTAGAGGAATGGCTTAATAACCTAAAAACTCAATAATCAAACGGAGGATATTCAGGTTAGTTAAATGAAGCAGTAAAGTTAAAAATTTTAAAATTCTTTAAACGTCGTAAATAGAAAATGGAGAATATTGTTGATGGTTAAAAAGATAAAAACACCTTATTTTCTGATTGATGAAAAGAAATTATTAAAGAACCTTAAAAAAATTGAATATGTAAGAAATTTCAGTGGAGCTAAGTCGGTATTAGCATTAAAATGTTTTTCTACGTGGTCTGTTTTTGATTTGATGAGTAAGTATATAGATGGCACTACAAGCAGTTCTTCGTACGAGGCAAAACTTGGTTACGAACAGTTTGGCAAAGAAACTCATGCATTCAACGTTGCTTATTCTGCCGAAGACATTCAAGTTCTTAAAAAGATTTCAGACAAGGTTATATTTAACTCTGTGTCGCAGTTGAAAATGTTCTATAAAGAGGTAAAAGATATAAGCATTGGTTTAAGGATAAATCCAGGCGTAAGTTATTCGCATTTTGATTTAGCAGATCCTGCTAGAAAATACTCCAGACTTGGTGTGACATCTATTAAAGACGTTATGTCCGTTTTAGATAAACTGAGCGGAGTGATGTTTCATTATAATTGCGAAAATGATGATTTTGAGACATTCAGTACAATGTTGGAAAAGATAGCATCAAAATACGAAAAGATTTTACATAAAGTTAAGTGGGTTAGTTTAGGTGGTGGGTTGTATTTTACAAAAGACGGTTATCCTTTGGGCAAGTTTTGCAAGAAATTAAAAAGTTTTAGCGAGCAATACAGCGTTCAGGTTTATTTGGAGCCAGGCGAAGCAGCAATTACTAAAAGCTGCGAACTTGTTACAACTGTTTTAGATATTGTAAAAAATGAAAAAGATATAGCTATAGTTGACTCCTCTATTGAAGCTCACATGTTAGACCTACTTATTTACAGGACTCATGCTAAAGTAAATTTAGATCTAGGAGAGTATAGATATATAATTGCAGGATGTTCTTGTTTAGCCGGCGATGTTTTTGGGGAATACAAGCTTAAGAGTAGGTTAAAAGTTGGCTCTATAATACGTTTTGCTGATGCCGCTGGATATACAATGGTCAAGAAAAACTGGTTTAACGGTATAAAAATGCCGTCTATTGTGGCAAAAAGACTTAACGGAAAAGTGGAAATTGTCAAGCAGTTTTTATATAATGATTTTGTATCAGATTTGTCGTAAATGTTTGTTTAAGTTTGAAATATTTTGGTGAGTTTCTATGAGAGAGAATATTTTTTTCATTTGCAACTATCTCTTTTAGTATTCTATTAAGTGGACAAGGAGGAATTATAGGAAATGGAAAAAAGAAATGTACTGCTTGTAGGGGCTGGCGGTGTTGCTCATGTTGCCGCTCATAAATTTGCACAAAACAACGATTTGTTTGGGAATATTTATATAGCTTCACGTTCTTTGAACAGTTGTGAACAAATAATAGAAAGTATAGAATGTAAAAATAATTATAAAGATCCTGCAAAAAAAATACAAATCAAACAGACAGATGCCCTAAGCATTCCTGAAATG
>JAITKL010000023.1 GCA_031278405.1 Endomicrobium sp.
GTCGCTGTTTCACGATTTGCCTGAAATTTTGACCAAAGATATAATTAAACCTGTCAAATCTTCTATACACGGCTTAGAAGATATAATAAAACAATATGAAAAGAAACAAGTTGACGAAAGAATACTTCCTTTAATACCTGTAAGATGGCACGGTGAAATGCAGTATTTTATAGAAGACGAATTTTCAGACAAAATTATTGAAAACGGTGAAGTTAAACAAGTTGACAATGCTGCTGATTTTAACAATGATAAATACAACACAGTTGACGGGACTCTTATAGAAATGTGTGATAAGTTTTGTGCTTACATAGAGGCTTCTATGACTTTGGAATATGGTATAAACTCGTCTACGTTAATAAAATCAAAAGAAATGCTTTATAAGAAATATGCAGGTGTTAAAAAGAATAACTTAGACTTTAAGCAATTGTATAATTATTTTAAAAATTAGGTAAAATGCTGAGGATGGGATTAAACCTATACCATCCTTTCGGGGACAGACTTCCAAACCCTGCATGTCTGCCATTTCACCATCTCGGACTTCTCACACAAAATTACAAGACCAAAATTAGTCGTTAATAACTTTCATCTCAATAACGTGCATTTTCTTCCACTTACCTGATTTGTATCTAAGGTAGCATGAAGCATTAAGTATAATACCATAAATAACCAAAATACTCCAACAGCTGTATAATCCAAAGCATTTTGTTGCTATATACATAGCAGGTGAGGCTATTGTAAAAAGTATAATCAAAAGTTTCATAACAAATTTTGTGTCGCCAGCGCCTTTTATCGCCGAAGAAAATATAATACTTAGGGACTCAAACAGAGAAAATGCAGCTATAAATCTGAATAATATTATTATAGTCGGTCTTATCTGTTCTATAATCAAAAGTTCTGAACCTTTGGCAAACGGCTTTATTAGAAGATTTGGAATAAGTAGAAACATTAAGAAGGTAAAAATGGTAAAAGTAAAGACTATTTGAGAGGCTGTTATTACACTTTTTTGAGCCATAAAGGCTTTGTTTCTACCAAGATAATTGCCTGTCATGATAGATGTTGTTATGCCCATGCCTACAAGAGGCATGTAAGCCAAATCGTAAATGCTCATGACAATGTTTGTTGCTGATAACTCCAACTTTCCGAGAGTTCCGACTATAATAGAAAAAAACGTGATTGCTGACAAATCTAAGGACATGTGTACGCCACTTGGAAAACCGAATTGTATAAATCTTTTTAAAAATTTAAAGTTTGGTTTTAGTCGTCTTGTATTAAATTTAGAGCTGTTCTTTTTTGAAAGAACTAAAATAAGGAATACGATAAATACGACTGCAAACCCAATGATTGTAGAAAGAGCCGCACCTTCTATTCCAAGTTTCGGAAACCCAAAGTGTCCAAATATTAGCAAATAGTCTAAAATAATATTTACAAATATGCCTATAAGATTAACTAAAAGCACCGTTTTAGTCTTTTTTCTTCCAGAATAAAATCCAGATAATGTTGACGAGCCAAGATAGAAAAATGAACCGTAGCATGAGATATTGAAATATTTTATTTCTTCTTGAATAATATCTTTTGAGTGACCTATGAAATTAAAAATATCGGAAGAAAAAAACGTGAAAAAAAGAATCCCAACAGAACTTAAAACAGCAAAATAAATGGCTTGCCAAATTGCAGGACCTATTGACTTATATTCTTTCTTTCCATTATATTGTGAGACAAAAACGTCAATATAAGACACTGTTCCTTCAAATATAAATACAATTGAACTGTTTAAGAGTTCTGCTGGAAATACCGCCGCATAAGAATCATGCGAATACCAAGCCAGAAAAAATCTATCTATAAAATTTTGGAAAGCCCAAGTTCCTGTTGAAATTATAAGCGGTAAGGCTATGCTAAGAAATTCGTAGTATCCAGCTTTTGCTCTCCATCGTCTAGTAATATATTTAAAAATCATAGCAGATATTATATAAATTTTTTATTCATCATGTCTTTTTTGATTTTTTTGTTGGGAAAAATATAAAATTTTTGCATAAAATAAAGGAATTTTATGACTGATTTTATATATTTAATTTTTGTCTTGTGCAATGATAGAAAAATTTTTTAGATGGCATTACTCTCTAAATATAAAAACGGGTGAGAATATAGCGGATAATAGGTCGGTCCTAACAGTTCCAAAAACGGTTTATAAAGCTGATTACCGTTCTATTTTTATCCTCTCTATACAAGAGTAGACGTCTGCAAGTTGTTTGGGCGTAATGTTTGGAACGTAGAGGGATTAGCACAGTTATGTTTGTCGTAGTTTACAAGCGAGCTTCAATATGCCCTTCACAACGAAATAACAGAATTTGACATTGTGTTGTCTGGTTTTTTAAGCATCGGGGTAGGTAAAAAATCATATTGTCACAAATAAATATATGATTTTAAAAATAGAATAGACAATAATTTAATGAAAGTGTAATATTTAAAAGATAAAAAGCTTGATACCATGTCATATGAAGAAGCAAGGATATTTTTACAAGCGAGAAACTTTCTTCTCTTTTTGGCAATCAATGCGAAAATCAGTAAAAATAATGGTTTTGTGGTATTAATTACATGTAGGGGATATATAACAGGATAAATAATGAAAAAGTGGATAAAAATTGTTTTGGTTCCTTTAGGCTTTTTTATTTTTATGGGAGCATTAGTCCTTTTACATAATCAATTAAAAAATCTTAGTTATGCTGATGTTATCAATGCGTTAAAGGCAATCCCTACTGCAAAAATTGCAATAGCATTATGTTTGGCGTCATTGTACTATTTAGTTTCAGGCAGTTATGATATTGTAGCCTTTAAGTTTATTGACACTAAAGTTCCAATAAAGCCTAAAGATATCATATTTACGTGTTTTATAAGCAATGTTTTAGCTAATAATATAGGCTATTCCATGCTTTTTGGTGGATCTATAAGATACAGACTTTATTCTTTGTACAACGTCTCAATGATTGACGTTACAAAAGTACTTCTGTTTTCTTCGGCGACAATATGGCTTGGACTTTTGGCTGTTGGCGGAATCGTTTTTACTTTTGCGCCTGTTTCATTGGGCAGCATATTTAATTTAAATATTTCAACGAGAATAATCGGACTAATTTCCATAGCTATTTTGATTTTGTATGTTTTATTAAGCATTATCCATTCAAATCCGCGCAAAATTTTTAAATGGACTATCTCTTTCCCAAACATAAAAATTGTAACGGCACAGGTATTGCTTGCCACAAGCGATTGGCTTATTGCCTCCCTCATTCTTTTTGTCCTTATGCCTGAAGGATATATATCATATTTTGCGCTGATTAAAATTTTTCTTGTATCACAATTTCTTGTGATTATAAGCCAAGTGCCGGGAGGAATGGGCGTTCTTGAAACGTCAATAACTCTTTTAATGCCAAATTCTGCAAATAATCATGGCGTTATAAGCGCACTTCTCGCCTATAGGGCAGTATTTTATTTCTTTCCGCTTTTAATAGCCCTTGTTATGTTAGGAGCTTTTGAATTTATGGTTTTTACTAAAAAATTCAATAAGACAGCGAAGATTTTTGGAAAAACAGTTTCGTCACTTGTGGTTCAAGTTATAGCTTTGTGTGCTTTTTTTGTAGGTGTGTTAGCTATGTTTTCGGCATCAACTCCATTTAATGTTGATCAATTAAGGGTTATTATAAATTTACTTCCCTCTTGGTCTGCAGACTTGTCGCACTTTTTATTGAGCATTACGGCAATAGGTATTTTGTTTATATCTCGTGCTTTGCAGCTTAGGATTAAAAAAGCGTGGAGTATATCTTCTTGTTTGGTATCTTTTGCCATAGTTTTGATGCTTATTGTTGGAGAATCAACTTTGGTTCTTATGTGTTTTGTAGCTCTATTAGTTGTTTTATTGTTCTCAAAAAAATATTTTTACAGGGATATTCCTATACTCAAAACAGATTTTAACTCATGGTGGTTTTGTGCGGTTGGCGGAGTGTTCGCATTGTCTGTTTGGATAGGGTTCTTTGTAAATAGACAAGACATTTTTTCTTGGATACATCTTGATGTGTTTTTTAGCAGTCTTTTAAACACTAATGACGCCGCGAGGTTTTTAAGAGCAACTTTTGGCATCGGTGTTATAATATTAATAGTGATTGCTGAACAAATAGTTAAGAATTTTTTTAATAAGCCCGTGTTGTTCACAAAAAAAGATATAGAGGCAATAGCGCATTCTTCAGATTATGCTTACTCATTGTATGCTTTAGCCTCGGATAAGGAATTTATAGTAAATAATGAAAAAGATGCATTTATAATGTATGTTAAGTCAAAAGACATCTGGATTGTTTTAGGAGATCCAGTCGGAAGAAATTTTAGTAGAAGTGATCTTTTATGGAAGTTTAAAGAGATTGTCGACAAATCCACAGCCAAACCTGTATTTGTCGGTATAGACGGGAAGTATGCGCAAATTTATGATGACATTGGGCTTGATATTTTTGACATAGGACAGGAAGCAAAGGTAGAGTTGAAAAAATTTAACACATATAAAGAAAATTTAAAAAGTTTCCATGATTTGGAAAAGAAAATAGAAAAGGCAGGGGTTACTTATAAGTCTTTGAGTGTAGATATGTTTAACAGGTATAAAGCTGAATTTAGAGAGATAAATAAGCAGTGGGTAGGAGATAAGTATTATTTTGAAATGAGCTTTATCCCAGGAAAGTATGATGAAAGTTATATGCAATATATGGACTTTAGTGTTTTAGAAAAAGATGGAAAGGTTTGCGCTTTTTCAATTTTCTCAAAAACAGACAATAAGCACGAAATATCTTCAGGCATAGTGAGATATGTGAAGAGCGAATACGATTTATTTTCCTATATACTATTTAAAAATATTATATACGCTAAAGACGACGGATATAAATGGTTTGATTTAGGGCTTGCTTATTTTAATAGGGTTGATAA
>JAITKL010000028.1 GCA_031278405.1 Endomicrobium sp.
TTTTTTAAGATATGAATTTATGAATTTTTAAATAAACATTATAGATTTTACATAGTTTTTTTGTTTCGTTAATTCGTTAAAAAGTATCTTTGCCACGTTTATAGCTAAGTCTGGAATTTCTCTAAGCCATTATGTTAACGTTGCTAATTCCTGCATTGTACGTCGCTAAAGTCAATATTAGATTATTATTTGTAATAATCTACCTTAGGTAATATGTGCTCCAAACATTATATTTTATATTATTTTAGGATCTTTTAGCTTGTCCGACTAATAGCCGGGGATATGCTTAGCTGTACAGCTAATCTCTCACGCCATTTTAGGCATAACCTGCATTAACCCTACAGCGACTTTATTAGAAACTGCTTCTGGGTTTAAGTTAAACTCTCTCTTTATAACTGACCTAACAAGCAGGACCTTCATCCTAAATTTGTTTGAGTATTTGTTTATATATCGTAATAGTATTTTTTATTCAGTAATCCTAATTTACCAGAAAAAATATTGCTAGAATCAAATCAGCACAGACAAAATTATAAACTTGTTCATATAATATTGCCAAATAAAGAATTTATTTTAGCTTCTTTTATAATGACATTTAAATGTCTGCCTAAATCTTTTTCGCTGCTGCCTTTTACAAAAACCTTGCGCCCACCTCTTGTTCTTGCTTCTATAACACCGTTTTCTATTTTCTCGGCTAGAACCTGTTGAACGCTTCCAATCATTGAATCAACTATTTCAATAGAAATTTTATTAGATTCTTCAAGTATAAGCTTATGCCGTCTTTTTTTTTCTTCCAAAGGAACATTGTCAGACATATTTGCAGCTTTTGTATTGGGACGAGGAGAATATCTAAAAACATATAATCCACCAAATCTTATTTCCTTAACAGCTTTAAAAGTTTCTTCAAAATCTTCTTTTGTTTCTCCCGGAAAACCCACTATGATATCAGTTGTTATGCTTATATCGGATACTGCCATTCTTAATTTTTTGACTAAGTCAATGTAATATTCGTAACTATATTTTCTGTTCATAGCCTTAAGAATCTTATTTGAAGCAGACTGCATTGGCAAATGAATATGAGGACAAACTTTAGACCCTGTTACCATCATTTCTATAAGTTCGTCATTTAAATCTTTTGGATGGTTAGTCATAAATCTTATACGCTCAAGACCGTTGATAGTCGCAAGATTTTCTACCAGTGAAGTAAAATTAAAGTCTTTGTATCTATAAGAATTTACGTTCTGCCCTAAAAGCATTATTTCCTTAGCACCGTTTTTTACTAACAAAGAACTTTCTTCTAGTATATCTAAAGCATTAAGACTTATTTCTCTGCCTCTAACAAACGGCACAATACAAAAAGAACAGTAATTATCGCAACCCCGCATAATTGTCACATATCTCACAATATTGGAAGAATTTTCAATTTTATTAAAAGAAGAATCATACAAATTGCATAAATCTGCAATTTTTAAGGCTGCATTATCTATATCCTTACTTCCTACTATTAAATCAACACTTTTAAACCGTCGTTTAATTTTAGAACCTATTCTTTCAGCCATGCAACCTATAACAACTATCTTAGTGTTTGGGTTGTCTTGTTTAAACTCTTCCGCTCTTCCTAAAAAAGAAAACGCTTTCTGCTCAGACTGCGCTCTAACAGAACATGTGTTGAGTACTAGTATATTTGCTTCCTGCAAAGTATTTACTTTTGAAGCTCCGTAACTTGAAAGCATGAGTCCTAGTTTATCAGACTCGCAGATATTCATCTGACAACCGATTGTTTCAATAAAATAATTCAAAAATTTTCCTAACCCTATGATTACGATTATTATATTATACAAAATTACGTCAGATTGTTTATACTTTTAAAAGTTATGGCGTAAATAATCTAGTTTGATTTGCAAGTAAGTTATTTAGTCTCACGCAACCGCAAGAGCAAATTTTGTTACCCCAGCTTTTTTCGCTTTATCCACAAACTGCATTACATGATCATAATCTACTTTTACATCCCCTTTTACTATAATTGATTTAGTCGGGTCATCTACAAGTAATTCCTTTATAACTCTTTCTACATCCTGTAAGTCTATCACTTTACCATCTATAGCTACTCTTCCGTCTTGCGATATTAAAGTTTCTATACTTGTTGGCATATTCCCACTATCTGCTGACTCTATTTTTGGCAAATTAACTTGTATTTCTGGTCGCATTAATGCAGGCGTTGCTAGCATAAAAATAATCAAAAGAACCAAAATAACGTCAGTAAATGGAGCTATGTTTATCTCTGATTTTATCGTGCTTTTGTTTGTTCTTGTTTTCATCTACTTCTTTCCCTTGTGTAAATATTTAAATTAAACTTATTTTCTATTGCTGATGAGCAATACTCCATACCAACTATAAATTTATCTATTTTCTTTACAAAAAAATTGTACGCTGTTGACGCAGGTATTGCAACAAACAATCCTGTCGCTGTCGCGATTAAAGCTTCCGAAACACCTCCTATAACAACGGTAATTCCTCCTGCTCCCATAGCAGACATATCATGAAACGCTGATATAATACCCAATACTGTTCCAAACAGTCCTATATACACCGCTATATTCCCCACTGTCCCCAATATTGTTATATATTTTTCTAATTCCACGGTTTGAATCATTATTTCTCTGTCCATAAATTCACCTAAATTTTCGCCAGATTTAAAAGCAATTATTCCAGTTTTTGAAACAGCTGCCATCGGCGTATTGAGAGAGTCACAATATTCTATAGCTTTTTCCAAGCTATCATTTTCTATCTTTTCAAAAAGAACAGATATAAAATCTGCCCTCTTAACTTTAGACTTTTGCCAAAATTCAACAAATTTATAACAAATTACGGTAAGAGACAATATTGAGAGCCCTAGTAAAACATATAAAACCCAGCCTCCCATATTTAATATTTCAGTTAAACTTTTTCCTTCAAACACTTTATATTCTCCTTTTTTGTTCTCTTTTACATTACAATTCTTTGATATACTTTACCTTTTTGAAATACAAAAATAAATACTTATATAGCTTTATTTAATTGTATTTACTCCATTCTCGTCAAAACTTGCATTCTCTGAAGATTTTTTTACGCTGGAAACTGACCCAGCTCTTCTCTATGTATTCTAAAGAATACTTTGACTCTGTAAGTTATTCCATTTATCATGTCTTCATGCATAGACTATTTTTCTGTATGTTTTTCATATTGAGAAAATTTAAAAATCTCAGCATCAATTTTTTAAATCCTCAGATTGTATGGCATCATCATTATCATCAGTAATTTTTATATTATTCTTTTTATCAGAAACAATCTTCTTTTTCCCGCTTTTAAGTTTGCTTTTTCGGTAAGTTCTGTTTTACAAACTCAGGTTCTGGTAAAGGAGTTAAGGAATCAAATGATACTTCCATCAACTCAAGCAACTTTTTATTTTTATTTCCTTAATGATAAAAATAAAGAAAAAATTAGTATTTAGTATATGGATTAACACAGATACTAAAATATATGGAAATACATTTAGTCATTATTTTTTATTCCTAATCATAGCGCTATTAACTTAAAAATTTTTAGCTTCCAGAAGTACTTATTAACTTTTATTTAATTTCTACTTCTAAATATATAACACTTGACCTTCTGTCTCTGCTTTTAATTCTCAGTCTCTTTTTTTGAGCTTTTTTGCTTCCTTTTTGGCTCTCTCAATTTCTTCTTTTAATTTTCTAGATTTTTTACTTCTCTTTGTTTCTTACTTGCGTCTTCTATCTCTCTCTTTGTCTTTTTAATTTCTATCTTTGCTTGTTCAACTTCTGCCTCCTTCTTGCCATTGTTTCCACCAATTCTATTTCCGTTCTTGCTACTTCTTCTCGTTCTCTCTTTTCTAGTGTCACTCTTTATGCCTCTATGCTTGTGCCTTCTATACTGAACCTCCGAGTTCATTTATAAATTGTGATAAATTCTTTAAATTCTTTTCTTTCTTAGAAGATGAAGTAGGCAAATCTTCAGCTATTATTAGAACAAAAAATTAATTATTGATATTATGTTTGTTAAGTTGTTTTTCAGTTTAATTGATCTTCTGCAAAATTAGGGTTAGAGTTCCAATATTATAACTTAAGACTATATTAACTCGACTTGTATCCTATATGGTAGTTCGTATTCATAAACATTTCTATTCTATCCGTTATATTACACAACTTACTACTACTCCCAATACTTACCGTCCTGTTTCGTTCCCTACTACTTCAAAATTTTCATTACTACCGTTAAATCTTGATTTTATTGTCGGAACTTCCCCGCTCAACAAGTATTTATACTCCCCGTCCCATCTCTTTTATCTTGTCATATTTTGTTTACTCTCACTTCCATTCCTATATATGGTCTAACTGTTCTATTCTTCTTAGCTCTTAACTTTATCGCTCCCACTAAATTACATTCTAACTCTATTCCTTTAAATTTCCCTTCTATCTTATTCACTTCCTCCGCTTCCTCAAATTACCCCATCTTAATACGCTTCAAATCTTATTATATATCTTTTTGTATCATATTCCGCTTTTTACTAACTTTCCTTCGTTGTTTTTTTCTTGCTTTACATTGTTCCAAATCCGCCCCCAACAATATAAATTTATAATTTTCTTTTATAATCCTTGTTATATTCCTATCTATACAGTTTCCTTATTCTTTTCATCTTCTTTGTTTTCTACATAATTCCATTCTGTTTTTCCCACACTTCTGGGTTTTTATTATATTCTCTTTCTTCCATCCTTTTATCTATCGATTCTTCCTTCATCTCTTACCCCATTTCTTATTGTATATTTGCCAAAAAACTCTCGTTTCTCTTAACACTTTCTTCGCTGCTTCTTGATTATATATGCTCAACAAATCTATCTTTTTTATATCTTATCCATCTCTTCTTTACTTGTTTTTGATATATTATCATAAGATATTGCTACTGACTTTTGATTCCTTGTTAAATCTTTCATATTTCTAAACTTCGTTTCTATTCCTATCCCTCGGAATACAAATATACAAATCTTTATTTGGGTCTATTACGAAATCTGATAATACAGTCCCTCTACTTTTTGTAAAATAGTTAGATACTATATTCATCTTTACATCTATGCATGAATTCCATTCTGTCAAAATATCCCTCCATAGGCCCATAACCTGCTTCGGTATCTATTCGTTCTCATGTATAATCATTTCTATCGTAGTCTCAAACACAGAAGCAGTAGGATAAAGTTGTTTTCCAAACAAAACTTGTGTGTTCAGAAAAGGACAATATAATAAAAGTATAAATATAAACCTTTCAGTATCAGTATCATCGATGTATTTATTATCAGTAGGATAAGATATTTATTTATTAACTTTTGTTTTAATGTGTCCACACTTGACGTTCCTGCTTTTAAAGTTCTTATAACTTTTACAACAAAATTCTAAAATTTTTAATATTCTTAAGAGTTTTTACATAAACACCGGAAGCATATTGCCAGGCGACTAATGCAGTAGGAAGTAGACTCATCATCTTTAGTCGCTTTCATTCTGTACTCATTTTCTTTTAATAAATACATCTCATCTTTTTTTATTACTTTATTTTTTAACTACATTCTTATTTTAATATAACCTCGGTTAATTGTAGTTATATTTTGTAAAATTTCATTTTCGCTAAGTTTATCATTTGGGTTTCATCAGCAAAAAGCTATTATTTAAGCATTCTAACTTCGCATAAAACTGTAACAGCAATGATAACTCTCTTTTGTCTATAACTTCATTTATCCTAAAATGCCAATCTTAACAATCTACTTTACTTTGTTTGCCTACAATCTCTTTTTCCAAAAAAAGTCTCAGACTAATCGGATGTACCTTTAAATTTTAAAGATTGTTGAAAAATCGTACGTGGTACGTATTAAGTTATCTCTGGTGATAAAGGTGTCAAAACTATTTGTGAGAAAATGGATATCATGTTCCACTTTTTATAACCTTTTTGCACACCAACGCCTATCCTTGCCAATAAATGCTAATATATTCCACTATAGTCAATAAAAGTTGTAGAATTTTTTGAATGAGAGATAAAAATTGCTACTAATACTAAGCTCTGTGAAAGGCTTTAAAGAGATTTTAATGGAGCTTTTTTGGAAATTCTATATATCGGCGTTAATTGTCGTACATGTAAAATTCGCTTTAGCAATTATCTGACGCGTTTTCACCTAACTAAAATATGAATTTAAGAAAAGCGAGAAGATGTTAAAGTTTTATGAAAAGATTGTAGTTTTCAGAAACATGCCTGGCAAGAGAAAGTATAAGACCTATCGTATGCTCAGCTGCAGATATTGTCAACACCTATGCCTGTTTGTGTCGATAAATTTCAGTTTTCCTGCAACGTCATAATATCTGAAGTAACTTTTTTTCTGAACGGATAAGAAGTCCGTTGCAGTTTTTTATAAGTTCTTTTAATTCTTCTTGAAAAGGTTTGTTGCATATCTACTATGAATTCTTTATTTGAAAGCAATACACCAAAGCCCTTCGGTATTATCGTAGCTCATGAAATCTTGTTACATGTTCTTTTTGCAGAGAGTTTCAAATATCGAATATATTACGCTTTTAACAGATCCTCTTCGGCGACAGCTACAGCCTTACCCTTTTCAATATTTACACCAAGTTCAATAAGAACCATTTCAAGACATGCAAAACCTACAAGTAAATCGGCTTTTCCTATGTAACCCATGTGTGCAAATCTTATAATTTTGCCTTTTAAATCGCCCTGTCCTCCAGCTATTGACACACCATATTTTTCTCTTAAAGTCTTAACTATCTTACCGCCAATTTCAGCAGGAACACAAGCGCTTGTAACAACATCACACGAAACTTCTGCAAAAAGCTTAAGACCTAAAGCTTTCATACCAGCTCTTGCCGCTTTTGCGAGAAGTTTGTAATCATTCCACATATTTTCCAAACCTCTTTCCTTAATAAGCCTTAGAGACTCTTGAAGAGCAACAATAAGAGTTACTGGAGGAGTAAAAGGCATTTCGTTGCTTACATATGATTTTTTATATTTCTTAATATCAAAATAAAATTTTGGAATTTTTGAAGATTCTGCCAACTTCCAAGCTTTTTCGCTTAATGTTATAAACGCAAGTCCCGGGGCAAGCATAAATCCTTTTTGAGAACCTGATACCGCTACATCTACTTTCCAATCATCAGTTCTAAATTCCTGCCCTGCAAGACCGGAAACAGCGTCAACAACTAAAACCGCATTGGTTTTTGAAACTATCTCACCTATAGCTTTAATATCATTTACAACCCCTGTGGAGGTTTCTGTAAATGTGGTATATACAGCTTTAATATTTGGACTTGCCTTTAAAGCTTTTTTTATCTCTGCAGGCTTAACTACTTTTCCCCATTCTACCGAAACAGATATAACTTTTACCCCATACCTTTCTGCTATTTTTATCCATCTATTTCCAAAGTTTCCACAACTTGCTACTATAACTTCATCACCAGAACTTAAAAGATTTGTTACAGCAATTTCCATCGCACCCGTACCTGAAGAAGCAACAATATAAACTTCATTTTCTGTTTGAAAAACATATTTTAACCCTTCAACAACATCCTTGTAAATCGCTGCAAACTCACTTGTTCTGTGGTGGAGTATAGGCAAAGCCTCTTTTAAGGCAACTTCGGGAGGAATCGGCGTGGGACCTGGAGTTAAAAGATAATGTTTTTTCATTTTTTTCCTGCTCCTTTTTTTGTTTTTTAAAAATCTTCCCTTTATTTTTAGGAGATTTTTCTATGGCTAAAGATATAACTTCGTCCA
The DNA here is from genome assembly GCA_031278405.1 of Endomicrobium sp. The sequence goes on from JAITKL010000028.1 coordinate 7,817, forward strand.
TATGAGAAACAGGAATCATCTTAATTTTATTTCTAACTTCTTCAGGAATATCAACTAAATCTTTTTTATTGCTGTCTGGGAACAATACTGTACTTATGCCTTCGCGATAAGCAGCAAGAACTTTTTCTTTAAGTCCACCAATGCCAAGAACTCTCCCTCTAAGTGTTACTTCTCCAGTCATTGCTATTTGTTTTTTCACAGGCTTATCCATACATACAGATGCGAGAGCTGTAGCTAACGCAATTCCAGCACTTGGTCCATCTTTTGGAACAGCACCTTCTGGAACGTGCACATGGAAGTCTGTATTTGAGAATATTTTTTCGTCTATACCAAACTTTTTTAAAGAGGAAGCTCTGACGTAAGACAAAGCTGCTTGTGCGGATTCTTTCATGACGTCGCCAAGTTTGCCCGTCAAAACCAAAGACCCCTTGCCTTTCATTTTGTTTACTTCTATGGTAAGAGTTTCACCACCAACTTCGGTCCACGCAAGACCAGTAACACCACCTATATCGTTTTCCGCGATTCTTTCCTTTTCATAATGAGCAATACCCAAATATTTATTCAAATTTTTGGGCGTAATAGTTATAGACTTTAAATTCTTATCAAACTCTAGTTCTTTAGCAACTTTTCTGCAAAGATTTGCAATTTCTCTTGTTAAATTGCGAACACCCGCTTCATGTGTATAATTTTTTATAACTACTTCAAGAGTATTTTCTGTCAAGATAAGTTCTTCAGAGATTAATCCATGGTCTTTTAATTGTCTGGGTATTATAAATTTAGCTATATGGAGTTTCTCTTCATCTGTATATCCGGAAAATCTTATAAGCTCCAGTCTGTCTAACAATGTGTTAGGAATAGTACTTAGAGAATTTGCAGTGGTTATAAACATAACATTTGACAAATCAAAATCAACATCAAGATAATGGTCGCCAAAAGCATAATTTTGCTCTGGATCCAACACTTCAAGCAAAGCGGCAGACGGATCGCCTCGCCAGTCGGAACCCATTTTGTCTATTTCATCAAGAATAAATACAGGATTGTTTGATCCCGCTTTTCTCATTGATTGTATAATCTTTCCTGGCATAGAACCTATGTACGTGCGCCTATGTCCCCTTATTTCAGCTTCGTCTCTAATTCCTCCCATAGAAATTCTTACAAAGTTTCTGCCCAAGCTTCTTGCAACAGACTTTGCTATTGATGTTTTGCCGACGCCTGGAGGTCCAATAAAACAAAGTACAGGTCCTTTATTTTTTTTCACTCTAGATAGAACGGCAAGATATTCTAAAACTCTGTCTTTAACTTTTTCAAGTCCGTAATGATCTTGATCCAAAACTTCTTTTGCTCTTTTTAGATCTAAATTATCGGATGTAGAGGTTTCCCAAGGCAAGTCCAAAATCCATTCAATGTATGTCCTTATAACTGTGGCTTCCGGAGACATAGGCATCATCTTTTCAAGTCTTGCCATTTCTTTTTCTGCAGTATCTCTGACTGCTTGAGGCATATTTACCTTGTTTAACTTCTCTCTAAGCTCATCAACGTCTTTTTGAACGTCATCTTTTTGTTTAAGCTCTTTTTGAATGGCTTTCATCTGCTCAGTTAGATAATATTCTTTCTGAGTCTTTTCTATCTGATTCCTGACTCTGTTTTGAATGCGTCTTTCAATATTTAGTATTTCTATTTCAGAATTTAATATCTGTATTATTTTTTCTAAACGCTCTATAGGATTTACAAGCTCTAAAACTATCTGTTTATCGCTGTTTTTAATAGCCAAATGCGCCGCTATAGTATCTGCAAGCCTTGCAGGATCAAAAATATTGCTTACAGAGACTGAAATTTCCATAGGCATTCTGGGATTTAATTTCACATACTGCTCAAAAAGAGAAACTACACGCCTCATGATTGCTTCAGTCTCGGGAGTTTTCTCAACTTTTTCATCAAAAGTCTTTATGCCTACTTCAATATACCCTTTGTCGCTTAATTTAAAATCCGTCCATTGCGCTCTGCATATTCCTTCTACAAGAGCTTTCAACGTTCCATCCGGCATTTTTAATATCTGAAGAACTTCGCACATAGTTCCAATGGTATATATATCATCAGGAGATGGATCTTCAGCTTGAACATTTTTTTGCGTTACAATAAAAATAAGTCTGTTTGTGGACATAGACTCTTCCAATGCTCTGACAGACCTTTCCCTACCCACAGCAAGCGGCAAAACCATCGCAGGATACAAAATAATATCTCTAACAGGAAGAAGAGCAAGCGTATCTGGAATTTTTAGACTTTCGTTAAATCTATCTAATTCGCTACTCATGCAGTCTCCTTTGTGTCTTTATACACAAATTTTGGACTTTCATTCTTTGTAACAGCGTCAGTCGTTACTATACACTTTACAACTGAGGAATACCCTGGAATGTCATACATAGCATTAAGCAAAATTCCTTCTATTATGGATCTTAAGCCTCTTGCTCCTGAACCTTTCTTTATAGCCTCTTGAGCTATTTTTTCCAAAGCTTCTCTTTCAAATTCTAATTCAACACTTTCAAACTGAAACATCTTTTTATATTGCTTTATTAAAGCATTTTTAGGCTCTGTTAAAATATGAACCAAGTCGGATACGGTCAAATGCTTTAGAGTTGAAACGACAGGAAGCCTACCTATAAATTCAGGTATAAGTCCAAATTTTATTAAATC
>JAITKL010000032.1 GCA_031278405.1 Endomicrobium sp.
AGCTTTTGGTGTTCTCTTAAATCAAAATAATATTGTTCAATTAAAGGAACAGTTAATTTTTCGCTTACAACTTTTATTGTCTCAGGATTTTTCTGATATTTTTTTGTCAAAAATATAAACTCTTTAGGCATAGTGGCCGAAAAAAAGACAGTCTGTCTTTCCTGAGGCATACTTTTTAATATCAATTCAATGTCGTCTCTAAATCCCATATCAAGCATTTCATCAGCTTCGTCCAAAACAGCTATAAACGCTGACGCGAGTTTTAGAGTTTTACGTTCCAAATGATCTATAACTCTTCCAGGCGTGCCTATAACAATTTGTGATCCTTTAGAAAGAGCCGCCATTTGTCTTTGTATAGGCTGCCCACCGTAAACAGGCACTATACTAGTGCCTGTTTTGTATTTTGAGAAAAGTTTCAATTCTTCTGAGACCTGTATTGCAAGTTCTCTTGTTGGGCATAGTATTATTGCTTGGACATTTTTATTTTTTATGTCAATTTTTTCTAACACAGGGATACCAAAAGCGGCTGTTTTCCCAGTGCCTGTTTGTGCCTGCCCTATTATGTCTAATCCCGCCATTACTTTAGGAATGGCAAGGCTCTGAATGGGAGTAGCTTCTTCAAAACCCAAATCTGAAACGGCTTTAATTATCTCGCCAGATAAATTTAATTCTGTAAACTTTAATGTTGTCATTTTCTACAATTCCTTTACGAGCAAAGCTCCATGATTTAATTCTAAAATAAATTTTTTGTCTTAAAGTGATTAGTGTCTGTAAATTCTTGTATATATTCATTAAGAAACTCTAAATTATACAGCAAATAAATTAATTTATGCTGATATTATTTTCATAATTTTCGTTAAAATTTGTTAAAATTTTTTTATGAATATAGACAAGATGAAAAGACAGAGTCACGCAGTGATGGTATGTTGCATTCTTTCACAGGCAGTTTAGTTAGTCTGCTTCAATACTCTTTCTACTTCCGCTAAATCTGTATCCGTAGCTGTACAGCCGTTTTTCGTAAGAGGCACAAATTGTAAAGCTGTATGCATATCTTTTAACATATTAAAAGCATGGTCTCCTTCAAAAAAGCAAGCAACTCCAACAACCGCTTCAGGATTTTCTTCCTTTACTATTTTTTCTATAATTTTTCCGCCTTTAACAATATACAAGGCTTTATAATTCAATTGTTTTACAAGTTTGCTTATAGCATTTATTTTACATCCACCACATTCCGCACAAATGTAATACCCACCCTTGTCAATGTCAGCACAGACAGCAACGTTTCTCATACAATGAGGAGCAAAAACTATGCGTTTATTAAACGGAACCAATGCAAACTTCTCAGCTTGAAGGTTGTTCTGCTTATCTGTAAAGGACTTATAGATATGTTCTTTGCTTTTTGCAGGGAGCTTACACACTTTCATAACTGTATTTTAGCATAAAGTTGATACTAATATCAAAAGTTATAAAAAATTAAGAACCTTTCTAATAATTAAGCTTGGCTGATAAGTTCAGAGATCAATGATTTACTTTTACTATGGGTAATAGAATAGATGGATAAATTAGTATTTTATTGTATTAGATTGCGATTTAGTTGTAAGAACAAGTTTGTGTGAAATGATAGAAATAGATTTAAAATTACTATATAGATAGGAGTGGTCTCTGTGATAGTGACCATGATAGGACAAGAAAAAAAGATTAAACTTAAAACTAGTATATTAATTCAGGACTTTTGCTTCTTAATGCATTGGCATGGCGACGTGATAATATAACTGCAAAGCTTTTTGACTGGACATAAAATACCCCACGATGAAAAAGATATCACTAATAACTAATAATATCTTTCTCAATTGCGGACTCTCTATCCTGTCTATTTTAAACTCAGAGCAATTGTACTAAAGACTAAAGTTTACTTATGGGTTGCAAACCTTGTATGGAGCATACCTATGTTCCACAATCCACAAACCATTCTTTTGAGTTATTATAGACTTTGTTTCTCTCGTTCATATCTTTCCAACATATCTATAATCTACAATAAAAATAATGTGGAACTTATAAGAATTGCTGTTGCCGACATATAAGGAAGAATCTAAAGCAATTACAGGTTTGGATTGTTGGATTAATAAAAACAATGCTGTACTGTTGCAAAAGATATTATATTAGTTTTTCATTTTATCTTTTTCTTATTTTTAGGTTCAAGTTCTATAACTATATTTGTTTTGTCTAATGCGTTCCAAGCTCCAGTTATTGCGTCAGTCAAAAATGCAGACCAGTTAAAAAGTACGTCGAACACAACCCACCCTGCTTGCACATGGTTACCTACATTTATTGACTCCGTTTTGCAACCTTCCTTTTTTACAATAATGCTATGATTTTGATTTCGTTTTAAATTTGCAGAAACACTGTTCCTCCCTTCATAATTGCCGTCAATGTAAATCTTACTATCAGGCGTCAGTGATTTTATGGATACCGATTCCCGAGTTCCATTAAACATTAAAGCGCATGAAGTCAGTGTAAAACTTAAAATTAACAACAAAACAACTAGAAAATGTTTTTTCATTTTTCCTCCATTTTTTAGCTTATCTAAAATCAAATCTAACTTTAATCTTTAATTTCAATACTTTAGTTTTACTGTTTATATTATTTTATATGTCTTTTAATTTTTTATTTATGACTTCCTCTTTTTCTGAATTCAACACATTCCTAAGATTTAAATGACAACAATTCATTTATTGTTATTGTTGGAACTAATATCTCCCAAGTTGTCAAAAAAATAATTCAAAGACTTTCCTGTTGCTTTGGAGATTTTTTTCAAAAGTTTTAGGAAAGGCGTATTATTTCCTTTATTATTTTGCTTATA
>JAITKL010000033.1 GCA_031278405.1 Endomicrobium sp.
ATTGCCGCTGTAGGCAGAGCAGGGGTAGATTTTGATATAAACAAAGTTAATATATATATTGGAGGTATTCATATTTTTAAAGACAGTTTTGCTTTAAAATTCTCTGAAGATGACGCTAAAAAATCCCTTTCTATGAGAGAAGTTAAAGTAACTGTGGATTTGAATTTGGGCAACGAATCAAGCAAGTATTATACGTGTGATTTTTCGTATGATTACATACGCATCAATGGGGACTATCGTTCATGATTAGAGATTTTCTTTTAAATAAATTTATGTTTTCCTAGTATTTTGAGATAGAATAGAGAAGACGAATATAGAAAGTCGGGTCTTAGCAAAGAGAGAAAGAAAAGCTAAAGCCGCAGATAATTGTTGGACTTTTAGTAGATGATGAAGGTTTTTCTCTTGCAATAAATTCGTTTGAGGGAAATAAGGCTGAAACGAAAACAATGTTATCTGTATAAAGGCATTTAGAGAAAAATGTAAACTTAAAGATATAATAGTCGATAATGCGAAGCAGAAGAGTTGGAAGACGAACAAATATTTGATACAAATAAAGAATTTTCAATAAAAATAAGCAATATAATAATTTCAAGACGCGTAAGTATAATCAGTATCGCAAGAAAAGGACTGAGTTTAATTTAAGAAATATAGAGACAGGTAAAAAAGCTCAAAAGTCAATTAGAAGATAATATGCAAATAAAAAAATCGCGATTTCTAGATAAACGGATACTGGCAAAAAGATAAATCAAGGCTTGATGAGATAAGCTAGTTTAAAAGCTTAAAAATTGGCATGAGAGGCTATGTGACAAATTTAAACTGCGAACCGAAAATTATTATTGATGAATATCGCAATTTGTTTCAAGTAGAAAAGTCGTTTAGAATGACAAAAAAAGTCTGACTTGGGAGCGAGATCTATATTCCTATATTCCATAGATTAAGAGATTCGATATGTTTTACAACTCTTGCAATTTGTGCAGATATATGCAAGACAAAACAAGAATAAGCATTAAAAGTTTTGTTCAGAAATTGGAACCATTAAGAACAGCAATTGTAGAAATGTCTTTCAAAGAGTATATTGTAGAATCTGAAAAAATTGACAGTGAACCCAAAAAGCTTATTAAATCGTTAGATTTTGTAGGCCTCATACTAATATATTTTATATCTTGATACAAAGGAATATATTATGACTTTAAAGATTTCGGCAAAAGACCCTGATGTTCATAAAAAAACGGCTGAAATAATAAAAAATGGTGGGGTAGCTATAGTTCCTACAGAAACTGTTTATGGTTTTGCTGTTGACGCTTTTAATATTGATGCTCATAAAAAAATTTATAAGATTAAGAGAAGAAGTCAAAAAAAATCTCTAATTCTAATGACGTCTAATATTGAAAACGTTAGAGTGCTTGTTGACATTCCTAAAAAAGCTCTTGAAATTACTAAAAAGTTTTGGCCGGGACAATTAACTCTTATATTTCCTACTACAGAAACAGGTAAAATGGTGACAGGTGGAAGAAAGGACTTGGGTGTAAGAATTCCAAATAACGTATTTATGCTTAAACTTCTTCAAGAGATAAAAAATCCTGTTTTTACAACTTCTGTTAATGTTTCAAACAAAAACAGTGCAAAGAGTTACGAAGATGCTTTATATTTTAACGGAATAGCTGATATTATAATTGACGGCGGTAAGTGCGAATTTTCTTTTGAATCTACAATTATAGATGTGGTACAATTTCCTTATGTTATTATAAGGAAAGGATGTCTAAATTCTGACGAATTGTTAAAGTATATATAGAAGGTATAGTTAATGAGGTAAAAATGGAAAATATAAAGAAAGAAGATACTGAAATTTACGATGCATTGGTAAAAGAGTTGAAAAGACAGAGAGAAACCATAGAGCTTATAGCTTCGGAAAATATAATTTCTCAGACTGTTATGGAAGCTCAGGGAACTTGCCTAACAAATAAATATGCAGAAGGTTATCCGGGCAAAAGATATTACGGTGGTTGTGAGTTTGTTGACATTGTTGAAAACATAGCTATTGATCGCGCGAAAAAACTTTTTAATGTTAACTTTGCAAATGTTCAGCCCCATTCTGGCGCTCAGGCAAATTTTGCTGTTCAGCTTGCTCTTCTAAACCCTGGTGAAACTATTATGGGCTTGAGCCTTCCTCACGGTGGGCATTTAACGCACGGCAGTCCTTATAATGTTTCGGGAAAATGGTTTAACATAGTTTCTTATAGTGTTAAAAAAGATACGGGATATATAAATTATGATGAAATGGAAAAACTTGCTTTAGAACATAGACCTAAACTAATAATTAGCGGTGGCAGTGCTTACTCAAGAATTTGGGACTGGAAAAAAGTAGGTGAGATGGCTAAAAAAGTTGGAGCTTATCATATGAGTGATATGGCTCATTATGCGGGTCTTATAGCTGCTAATATATACCCTTCTCCAATAGAGTATGCCGATGTAGTAACTACAACAACGCACAAAACTTTACGAGGTCCTCGTGGGGGATTGATTTTAACAAATAGTGATGAAATTGCAAAAAAAATAAATTCAGCTGTTTTTCCAGGTGAACAAGGCGGTCCTTTAATGCATGTTATTGCCGCCAAAGCTGTGGCTTTTCAGGAAGCGCTTAAACCCGGATTTAAAGAGTATCAGAAGCAAGTTTTAATAAATTCCAGAAGGCTTGCTCAGGAATTGGAGAAAGGGGGTCTCAAGATTGTTTCTGGTAGCACGGATTCTCACATGTTTTTAGTTGACTTAAGACCTTTAAATGTCAAAGGAAATGTTGCTCAAGAGACTTTAGAGAGAGCTGGGATAACTCTGAATAAAAATGGAATTCCTTATGATACTGAGAAACCGACAGTAACTTCAGGGATTAGGATTGGTTCCCCTGTAGTTACTACAAGAGGTATGAAAGAGACTGAGATGGTAAAAATAGCTCAATCAATAATAAAAGTTCTTAAAAACATTAATAATGACGAGATCGTTTCAGAGGTTAAAGAGGATATGTTAAAACTTTGCCAAAATTTTCCTATATACAAAGAATTAGAGTATTAGATTTAGTTTGCTTAGTCTTATTAAAAGGTTTTGTCTTCAAAAAATTTGACTTTCGCCTTACTTTCGTGTATAAATATATTAGTGATGAGCGTAATTGTATATGCATTTTTATTTTTTGGGCGATAGTGTTGTATGCCGAGTTTTCTAATTTAGACTTTAGCGATTTGATTTACAAGATTTTGCATTATTATTTTCCTAACGTCCCAAATATAATGCAAGAGGCAGCGATAGTTGTGATAGTATGCGTTATAATCATAATTATATCGGTGATTTGGAAAGTTATCCACGATATCCACAAGTGAGCTAAAAATTAATGTGTTTGTTAAGTTTGGGGACGTGGTGTAGCCTGGTTTAACACACTGCCCTGTCAAGGCAGAGACCGCGGGTTCAAATCCCGTCGTTCCCGCCATTTAGTATCCCCCTTTAGAGCGCAGTCATCTCTAAGAGAAGATTTATTTTTAAACTACGACGAGACTTTGTCTTTGGTAGTTGCCCAAACCTGAGAGCATTCTTTGCTTCATTTTAGCAGTCATCTTTGCATGAAAATTTTCCCTACTTTTTATTTAGTAATATAATAAACCCACAAAAGGTTTTGCCGCTAACACGTTCGCGGCGTGTTCAGGTGATGATAAATTTAAAAAGAAACTAATAATAAGCTAAGTTATGTAAGTTATGCAAGACAAATAAATAGAGCCAAATTTTCTTGAAAGTAGTATAGAAAATTAATAGCGAAAGAAGTAGTAAATAAAATAGAAGACTTGGGTAGTGTTGATCTATAAGAAAAAACAGGGATAATTTGCTATTGTCTGTTTAAGAACTTAATGATTTAAGGTTAATAAATTTTTGTATAATCTTCCTTTATTTATAGCATACTATTTACTTACTAAATGTACATATTTCAATCTTAGGGAGTACTGTAACGTTGTATCAGGTTGATATTAAAGATGTAATAAGAAATTATGAATTGAAAAAACAAGATGGCTTTTCATTTTGCTTATTTGAGGCAATACAAAGCGAATGAAATAATAATGGTATTGGTTTCGCGAATGGTAATTTTGATGGTTTATAAGAAAAATATATCTATTAAATTATGACGGTTGGAAAAGTTTTCCAAGATGTTAGCATATATAGAGTTATTTTAAAGAAGATTCAAGGGCATTTTATAGGAATTTTGTCTTTAAGACATCCGAAATCAACGACAACAAAGAAGAGGCAGAAGTAAATCATCTCATTGTGATGTGAAATATCTATCTTATTTAATAATATTAAGTGCATTTAAATTTTATATTTTCCTATATTATTTATATATTATTTAGTAGATAAAAACAAAACTTTTGAGATTAAACTAGCAGACGATATTGGAAAAGTTTCTGAGAAAATAATCAGCACTGAAAAGTTTAAAAACGATGAAGCTGAGAAAGAAAACATTAGTATTGCTAATGTTTATGCATTAGACGGCATTGACAATAAATAAAATTGACTTTGAGATTTTACATATCAAACAAAGAATATTGAACGTAACAAGTCCTTTATATTATTGACGAAAGCCCGCCGGGCGAAATTGACAATCTTAGCCCTGTGCCAAATATATTGGAAGATGAAAATGGTTTAAAATATTTTATAGATTATTCTAATTTATGGTTGCTTGATGAACTATTTTTATATTTTGACGGAGTATGTGGGCAATCTATATCAGATATTAAGAAAAGGCGCTAAAATAATTGAAGATTTGCGTGAAGAGGAAAAAGATTGAATGAATAAAAGATATAGATTTTTTCTTCCAGTAGAAGCTTATCTTATAATAACGCCATTATTTCTCATATTTGTACAAATTCTTGCCCCGAGTTTAAGTTTGTAATCATAAGACTTGCCTGTTTTTTTATCTTCAACTATTTCTATACCTACCATTACTC
>JAITKL010000076.1 GCA_031278405.1 Endomicrobium sp.
CTGTGGGACAAAATTGCTGTTCCGAACAATGATTCGGTCTGTGGGCTAGAAATAGGTATAGGAACATATACACCTAATTTTATAGGACTAGGTTGGAATATTATTTATTCTCAAACCGACGATGCAAAAGCTTGGCAAAGCGGGATAGTTACAATATCAAAACAATTTGTGGGTTTTCAAACCGGATTTCTTTCTATGTCAGAAACTTTTAAAGGGGTTTCTTTTGGTGCGGTAAACTGGAACGAAGGTGAAGTTACCGGAATTCAATGGGGACTCTTCAACATGGCAAAATCAGTAAGTGGTCTTCAATTTGGTTTTTTAAATATGACTGAAAACATGAATGGAGTACAGATAGGATGTTTTAATTTTATTAAAGATAGCAAACTTCCAGTTATGATTATTGCAAACGCAAGATTTTAGTTTTAATAATATCCTTTACATTAATTATCGGGAAGTTAAGAGCTTCTTTGCGTTTTTTTAAAAGGAATATATGGTTTGTTGCAGAAATATAATTTCTTTTTTTACTACTTATACTTATTGATCTTGACGCTACATTGTCACTATAAAGCTTTTACCAACGGGTTAGTGAAGGGATGAATACCATAGAAAAACCAAAGCATATGGTCAGTTGGACACTTGCATATGTTTTTAACTTTAAAATAAATCAAGCTGACAGTATTCTTCCTTTTCTTGAAATGCCGTTTTAGGTTTACTAAACCTTAGCAGTTCACTTTTAATTTTCTTTAAGAACGGTGATGGATTTAAGTTTTTATAAGTTCCAAGCCATTTTCTTCTGATAGATCGAGTTAGGAATAACCTTTGTTCGGCTCTTGTCATACCAACATATAATAAACGTCTTTCTTCTTCAACTTCACAAGATTTTTGAGCTCGGTAAAAAGGAAGGATGCCGTCTTCTAGACCGACTATAAAAACACATTTAAATTCCAATCCCTTTGAAGAATGCAATGTCAATAGCGAAATTCTATCGCCTCTTTTGTCAAGTGTGTCTATTTCAGATAAAAGAGATACTTCATGAATAAATTCATTTTTCATTTTATAAGTTTGTGCTAGTCTGACAAGATATTGTAGGATATGGTCATCAATTTCTTCATTAAATTCCTTATTAAGTTTATCAAACTGCGATATGACCGATTCATTATTTGTTAATTGGCTTAACAGTTTTATAATTGGTTTTTTGTTACAAAGCAAATCATTAGATAACTTTACAAAAGGCATACCTGATCTTTGCAATGACTCAACTAAAGGTTTCAACTGTGATGATGTGCGATATAAAATAGCAAAGTCCGAAAACGAAAAATTAGTTTCCTCCCCACAAGATCTGTTAGTGTCAATAGAAAAAAAGCTATGTCCGCCAATCAAATTTTCAATGGCGCTAACCACAAATTTTGCCTCTGATTTGTCAGTAGGTGCTATATGTATAGTAATTTTTTCATGAGACTTATCATGTTTTGCCGTTATATTGTATGAGCTAATAATTTGATTTGAAGCATTGACTATATTACCAGTAGAACGATAGTTACTTTTTAAGCTAATTATCTGAGATAAAGGGTAGTCTATAGAGAGACTATCAAAAAATTTTGAATCTCCGCCTCTAAATCCGTAAATTGCCTGATTAGGATCTCCTATTACACATAAATTACCATCTGAGGGAACTAATAATCTGATTAACTCATACTGTCTTGTGTCAATATCTTGATATTCATCAACTGAAGTATATTTAAATCTATCCCGATATGACTTGGTAATATCTGAATTATCATTAAGAAGTTTTACTGTAAAGATTATCAAATCGTCAAAATTAAGAATATCATCTGATTGAGATTGGTCTGCATATAAATTTATCTCATGTTTGCTTGCTACTTTGAAATTAGGGCTTAGTCCTACTTTATCAGAATTTTCTTTTAAAATGGAAAAACATAAAGAATGAAAAGTATGAATGTTGATATTTCCATAATTTTTAGGCAATAATAATTTAAGTCTATTGAACATTTCATGAGCTGCTCTATGTGTGAAGGTTATGGCAAGGCAGTTTTCAGGAGGAATATTGTTTTCTAAAACCATATAAGCTATGCGTTTTGTCAGTACTGTAGTCTTACCTGATCCAGGCCCCGCAATTATTAGAAGTTGATCGTGAGTATTTTTAATTGCGCTTAATTGGTATTCATCAAGATTTGAAAGTGTTCCATTTTTTTTCACACTAGGTCTAGTTAGATCATAGTTGTGACTTTGATAATTCAATTCTAATTTTTCTTCTTTAGGTAAGTTTAGAGATTTTTCCTCTTTTCTCACAGGTATTTTCATATCAAACATTAGGTTTGTAAAATTATGTCGCCTTAGTTCATCTTGCTCAAAAAGTTTTATAATGCCATACTCGCCGTCAAATCCTGCATGTTTTATAACCTTACCTTTTCTTAATCGCGAGATTGCTTCTCCAAGGAGAGAAGAATGAGCTTTTGATATTTCATCTATAGAGATATTTTTTAAAATATCCAATTCGGAACCTAATTCTTGTATTAACTTTTCATACGCACCGCTTACCGACTTACTGGAACATCCAACTTGCATAATTTCAGATAGAATTTCCTGCAAAGGCACAAGACTAAATACTTTCCCGGCTGTTTTGGGAACTGTAAAGTCTTTACCTTTGCGATCAGCTAACTCATTAACCCTATGCATAACTCCTATTGTCAAAGGTTTATTGCATACTGGGCATATCCCTTTAAGTTTTATTGTTTCTTCTGAATTTAGACAAACATTACATTTTCTATGACCATCTTCATGATATTTACCTTCCTCTGGGAAAAACTCTACTGTGCCAATATATCCCTCGCCAGTTTTTAGAGCTTTTCTGATATAGAAATAGTCGAAGTCTGTATCAAAAACTGTAGCTTCTCGAGCAAGTTTAGATGGGGAATGCGCGTCAGAATTAGATATTAGTCTGTATTTGTCAAGATGAGAAATTCGCCAGTTCATTTCAGGATTAGAGGACAGTCCAGTTTCTACTGCAAAAATATAGTCTGCGAGATCTGCATAGCAATCACTTATAGAATCAAAGCCTGATCTTGAACCTAATACTGAGAACCACGGCGTCCAGATGTGCGCTGGAACTATATATGAACATTCTCCTGACTCTAAAGTCATTTCAAGGAGATCTCTTGAATCTAATCCCATTATAGGGCGACCGTCAGAAGCTATGTTTCCGACAACAGAAAGTTTTTGTCTTAGGTTTTCAGCACTTTTAAAATCAGGAACGAATATAATATGATGAACTTTTCTTGTTCTTTCGCCTTTCTTATATATGGTTGATATTTCAACTGATAGCAGAAATCTTAAATGGTAGTTGTTTTTAAAAATATGTTTCTCAATATCATCTTTTAGTTTAAAAAGTCCAGATTCGGCAGGAACAAGTTTTTCTTTTATTTCATTGAACCATGCAGGATGAGTAAAATCACCTGTTGATATGACGCTTAACCCTTTTTTTTGCGCCCAGGCGGCAAGTTCTTCTAAATTACAGCTCTTGCTTGTTGCTCGGGAATATTTTGAGTGTATATGCAAGTCAGCGTAAAAAAACATTAGAGAACCTCAACTACTAAACTCAAGTTCTAAGTATAGTTGTATAGTTAGTTTGTAATATAAAATAAAAAGTTAAAATCTACTTATTTTAGGTATTTTAGACACTTTAAGTTTTAATTTTTTAATTGTTTAATAATTGTTTAATAAGTGAAATTTAAATCATATAAACTTATTCGGATTCAAGTTCCAGTCCTAAATCTTTAACCATTTGTTTATCTTTAATAATATCTCTGCCTAATGTAGTGAGATAACCGCCTGTCATCATGCCGTTTGCTCCCGCTTGAAATACCCATGACTGTAAATCTCTTAAGTTGATTTCTCTTCCTCCGCAAACCATAATGTTTGGCGTTTTCAATATTATTCTAAAAACGGCTATAGTTTTTAGGATTTCAATAGGTTTTATTGTCGGCAAATGCTCAAGCACAGTGCCTTTTATTGGCATAAAAAAGTTCATAGGTACACTATCTGAGTCTATTTTTTTTAAAGTAAACGCCAAATCTACTCTGTCTTTTAGGCTTTCACCTATACCGAAGAGTCCTCCAGAGCAAATCTGAAATCCAAATTTTTTTGCTCTTTTTAATGTATCTATTCTCTCTTGATAGCTGTGCGTAGAACAAATATTTGGGTAGAAATTTTCGGAAGTTTCAAGATTATGATGCATTTTTTTTATGCCGGCTTCTTTAAGTTTATAAAAGCTTTCGTTAGATATTCTTCCTATTGACACACCAAGATGTGACGATTTTTTATGTTGTTTAAACATTTCGCATAGTTTGTCTATTTCATTGTCGTTTAAAGCGTTTCCGCTTGAAACAATACCAAAAC
>JAITKL010000080.1 GCA_031278405.1 Endomicrobium sp.
ATTGAGCGATAACATAATATGGATTTTATGAAATCAAAAAGAGACTGTTTTAAAATAAAGTTTATAGAGAGAGTGGGTAGGATTCTTGAGGAATTGAAAAATTATTACAAAGTTTAGTATAAGAAGATGTATAAAATGTATTGGATTTTGGAGTTGTAAGACTAAATAAGACTATTTTGAGGAAGTAAGAATAAGGGTCGTCCGATATTTTATAATCCTTCTACGTAAAAATTTTTGCTTATTTTGGAACTTTTGTGAGTAAAAAAATAAACAGTCCTATCAAAAAAGCAGGTAATATAATAATTATTTCCGCACCTTCTGGAGCCGGCAAAAGCAGCATATGCAAAGCTGTTTTGGGTGAAGGTAAAAAAAATATAATCTATTCAATATCTTATACTACAAGATCCCCAAGAAAAGGCGAAAGAGATGGCAAAAATTATCATTTCATAAGTGAAGATAATTTTAAGCAAATGATTGAAAAAAAGAAGTTTGCCGAATGGGCTAAAGTACACGGTAATTATTACGGCACTTCAAAAAAACTTCTTAATAAGGCTTTGAGTGTTGGCAGAAATATAATTTTAGCAATAGACGTTCAGGGTGGCGCAAGTATCAAAAAACAATATCCAAACAATTCTTGTATGATTTTTATAATGACGCCGGATTTTGAGACTCTCAAAAAAAGATTAACGGCAAGAAATAAAGACTGTAAAGGGACAATATCTATGCGCCTGCGTAACGCTAAAAAAGAGCTTAAATATCTTCCAAAGTATGAGTATTTGGTTATAAATAGAAAATTAGACGAAGCTGTATATGCAGTAAAAACAATAATAAAATCGTTGGAATATAAAATAGAAAAAGGTAGAATATATTTCGCTTAAACAAATTGTATTCTTGGAGGAATAAATGGTATTAACGGAAAGTCAATTAGGAGCGGCAGTGTCTTCATCTAAATCTGGCAGGTATGATATAGTAAAACATGCCATAGAATGGATCCATTTAAACATACAAAACGAAGAATTTAGAAAATTGGATCAAGCGAGCATTATAAACAAAGCTCTAAGCGACGTTGTTACAGGTGTAGCTACTCCAGAAAAAATGGAAGAGCTGCGCAAAAAGATAAAAAAGTCAAAAGCTGCTTCAAGTAATTTTTAAGGTAAAAAATGTCCTTGAAAAATAAGAATGTTGTTATAGGCGTTTGTGGAAGTATTGCGGCGTATAAAAGCTGCGATATTATAAGAGGATTTGTTAAGTTTGGCGCAAACGTAGAGTGTATTCTCACAAATGGAGGGGCAGAGTTTATAACTTCACTTACGCTACAGACACTTTCAAAAAATAAAGTTTACTTTGGAATGTTTGATGTCTCTGATAGTTGGGAAATAAATCATGTATCTTTGGCAAAAAAAGCCGACGTTATAGTTATTGCTCCAGCTACCGCTGATATTATCGCAAGATTTGCTTGTGGAAGAGCTGATGATTTGCTTACATGTACAGCCCTCGCTTCTAAAGCAAAAATTTTGATATGTCCTGCGATGAATTCCAGTATGTTAAACCACAAAGCCACGCAAAACAATATTGAGACTTTGAAAAGTTACGGTTATAACCTTGTTATGCCTGAAAAAGGCGAGCTTGCGTGTGGCGATTACGGCGACGGTAGGCTTGCTTCTGTAGAGGTAATACTTTCTGCAGTTGAAAGTCTGTTCTCATAATGTCTAAAAAACTTACGTTTTTAATTCTATCAGGTCCAACCAAAGAATATTTAGACCCCATCAGATATATAAGCAACGAATCATCTGGGAAAATGGGATTAGCTTTAGCCAGCTATGCCGTAAAAAATGGGCATAAAGTTATTTTTATTTCAGGTGAGGTTAAAAGATATCCTAAAAGAGTAGAGCTTGTAAAAGTCACGACTGCTCTTGAGATGTTTAAAGCGTCTAAATTTAATTTACAGACAGCAGACATTATTATAAGCGCGGCTGCAGTTGTCGATTATAGACCTGTTAAATTTCAAAAACATAAAATAAAAAAAAATAGCAATTCAATGTTACTAAAACTTAAAAAGAATCCCGATATTGTAAAATATTGTGGGGAAAATAAATCTGATCAAGTTGTTGCTGGTTTTGCTCTTGAAACCCAAAACCTTCTTGCAAAAGCCAAACTTAAATTGAGAAGCAAAAAATTAGATTTAATTGTTGCTAACGGAACAGATTCTTTTGGCTATGATAGAACTACGGTTCATTTGATGAGTTCTAATAGTATTATAAAAATAGAAAATAGAAGCAAGAAATTTATAGCGGAAAAAATTATAGATGAAACAGTCAGAATATTTGAAAATATTAAGTCTTTCAAAAAGAACGCTTGAGGAATATTTAAATTGGGGGGAAACTGAAATTGCTAAAATGCCTATTGATAAGATAATTTTAACAGAAGAATCTATAAAAACACTTTCCCTAAAAAAACAATCTGAAGGTATCTTGAGTCCTAAAGAAAAGATTGAAACTTTAAAAAGGACAATAGATTCTTGTAAAGAATGCTCTTTGGGAAATAATAGATTAAATGCCGTTATCGGCATAGGTTCTCCGATAGCAGACTTAATGTTTGTTGGTGAAGGTCCTGGTTTTGACGAAGATCACAAAGGCGAGCCTTTTGTTGGTAAGGCGGGACAGCTTTTGACAAAAATTATTGAAGCGATGGGTTGTACAAGAGAAAATGTTTACATAACAAATATTGTTAAATGTCACTCTATGATAGACCCTATAAACCCTGAGAAGAGATCTAACGACAGACCTCCTACTCCGCTTGAAATGGAAACTTGCAAACATTATTTAGATGAACAAATAGAGATTATCAAACCTAAAATTATTGTAGCTTTAGGAACATCTTCGGCAAAAGGTCTTTTGCACAGCGAAGAGTCTATAAGTAAAATTAGAGGCGTTGTAAAAGAATATAAAGGCATAAAGCTTATGCCTACATATCATCCTGCGGCTTTACTCAGAAACCCGAGTTTGAAAAAATTTGTTTGGAATGATATGAAAAAAGTAATGCATTATTTGGCTACAGGGAAGATATGATAGTTTTAGAGGTAATTGTTCCAGTACCTTTAAACAAAACTTTTCATTATCTGCCTCCAGAAGGTATAAATCCTGAAAATATTGTCGGTAAAAGAGTTAAAATTCCGTTTGGTAAAAGAATTTTAACAGGGTATGCCGTTGCGTGTTTGTATATTGAAGAGGACTCGTCTTTAAAGTTAAAGCAGATTATGGAAGTTATAGACGATGAAGTTTTAATTAACAACGAAACAATAGAGCTTGCAGACTACATATCAAAAAATTATATATGTTCTTTAGGTGAAGCTTACTCTTCTATAATACCTGTTTCCATGCAATCCCCTAAAAAAAATTCTAAAAAGACAAAAAATGTTTTTGAAGTCTCATATGAAAGACATATTTTAAATGCGCAGCAAAGAAACGCTGTTTCAACAATAAATGCAAATTTGGATAAAAATTCTTATAATGTTTTTCTTGTGTATGGCGTTACAGCTTCTGGTAAAACTGAAGTATATATAAATGCTATAGAGCATGCCTTAAATCAGGATAAAAATGCAATAATGCTCATTCCTGAAATTTCACTTACGCCTCAGTTTGTGGATAT
>JAITKL010000009.1 GCA_031278405.1 Endomicrobium sp.
AAAGGTCTTGGAGAAATGAATCCTGACCAACTTTGGGAAACCACAATGGATGTTAAAAATAGGAAACTTCTCCAAGTTAAACTGGAAGACGCCATAGAAACAGACAGAATATTTACAACTTTGATGGGCGATCAGGTAGAACCAAGAAGAGCTTTTATTCAAATGCATGCTTTGGACGTAATAAATTTGGATATTTAAATAATTTGCGTGTAAATAATATTTACAAAATAATACACAAAAGTTGCCTCTTAAAAATTTAAATTGGGAAAGATTGTCATTTTTTATAGGGAAGGCAAACAGTTCTGCTTTCTTATGTAGTATAGTAATTTGCTAGACGCTCTTTTGAATCCTGAGATTTTTCTTGCTCCCATTACAACTCAAGAGGCAGTTATTTCTTATGGTTTCTTTGGGAATATTGAAGATCAGGAAATTTTATTCAGTTGGCTATAATGTATACTTAATTTGAAATAATTCATCCTTAAATATGTTGAAAACAGAAAAATTATAAATCTATAATAAATAATGATATGAAAAAATTTAGTAATGCTATAAAATCGCGTTACTCTATGAAATATTTTTTTTGGATACACTTTAATAGAAAATCTATTATTTATGTTTGCGAGGAAAAAACATTTAACGAACATAAGAATAATCAAGGCGATAAGGGTGATAAAAGCAAAAGACTTCACTTTGACATAGAACACATGGAAATATATGTATGGAAGGATGGCGATAAAGACAGTATTGAGAATTTTAAAGTATAAGAGCAAGCGAACGAAGAAGAATTTATTAACAAATAACGAATATTTTTACAGAATGTAGCTTGGATTGTAATAAAAATAAAGATTCTGTTTTAAGTAAACAAGCAGTTGAAAAAGTCTGTAAAGATATGAAATTTTAATAAGACGCAAAAAATAGAGTCTGATTTTGATAAGGTTACTAAAAAAATATTTAGAAACCTACCGTGATTCTAAAAAATAAATATGTAAATAATGTTAATTAGAATATAATTTGAATTTAACTAAAACTTGTAAGAGGCTATAAATGTCAAAAGAAAAAGAAACAAAAGAAGAGCAAGTGGAAATGATGCCGGCAATTATTGTGCCTCGCAATATTGAAGATGAAATGAGAACTTCCTACATAGATTATGCCATGAGCGTAATTGTGGGAAGGGCGTTGCCAGATGTTCGCGATGGTTTAAAACCTGTTCATAGAAGAATACTTTACGCCATGAAGGAAATGGGATTAAAGCATAATACAGCTTATAAAAAATCCGCCAGAATAGTTGGAGATGTTTTGGGTAAGTATCACCCTCACGGCGATTCCGCTGTTTATGGTGCTGTGGTAAGAATGGCGCAGGATTTTTCTCTAAGATATCCTATGATTGATGGACAGGGAAACTTTGGAAGCGTAGATGGCGACTTGGCTGCGGCTATGCGTTATACCGAAGTAAGAATGGACGCAATTACTGAAGAGATGCTTACTGACTTGGATAAAAACACAGTTGATTTTATACCTAATTACGACGGTTCTTTAAAAGAGCCTTTAATACTTCCTTCAAAAATTCCTAGCCTTTTGATTAATGGATCTGCAGGTATTGCTGTAGGTATGGCTACTAATATTCCTACTCATAATATAGGCGAAATCAGCGACGGTTTAATCGCTTTAATAAACGATGAAGATTTGCCTGTTTCTGAGCTTGCTAAACATATTAAAGGTCCTGATTTCCCTACAGGGGCTATAATTTTAGGTAAAGGTGGCATAAGGGACTATATGGAAAAAGGCAGAGGCTCTGTAAAAATAAGAGCCAAAGTTGAAATAGAAGAATCCAAAAATGGAAGAGAAGCTATAATAGTAAACGAAATTCCTTACCAAGTAAACAAAGCAAATCTTATAACTTCAATAGCTGATTTAGTAAAGGATAAAAAGATTGACGGCATTTCTGATTTGCGCGATGAATCCGACCGCGATGGTATAAGAATTGTTATAGAACTAAAGAGAGACGCAAATAGTCAAGTTGTTTTGAATCAACTTTACAAGCACACGCAGATGCAATCATCTTTTGGCGTTATAATGCTTGCGCTTGTAAACAATAGACCTAAAGTGATGAACATAAAAGAAATTTTAGTTCACCATATTGAACATAGAAAGGTTGTTATAACTAAAAGAACAAAGTTTGACTTGCAAAAGTCTGAGGCTAGGTTGCACATATTGGAGGGTTTAAAAATAGCCATAGACAATATAGACGCCATTGTTAAGATTATAAAAGAATCACCTGATGAAGATATAGCTCGTGCAAGTCTTATGGACAAGTTCCGTTTAACAAAAATTCAATCTGAAGCTATCTTGGAAATGAAGATTCGCCAGCTTACTGGATTAAAAAGAAAAGAGATAGATGAAGAATATCTGGGAACTATAAAGCTTATAGAAAAACTTCGTTCTATTTTAGCAGATCCCCAAAAAATTCTTTCAATAATAAAAGACGAAACCATTGAAATAAAGAGAAAGTATGGTGACAAGAGAAAGAGTCAAATACAGGTGGCAGAAGCCGATTTTAATATTGAAGATTTAATTCAACAAGAAGAAGTCGCGGTGACAATGTCTCATGCAGGTTATATTAAGCGCATATCCCTTGATACGTATAAAGCTCAGCATAGAGGAGGACGCGGAATAACTGCAATGAACACAAAAGAAGAAGATTTTGTTGAAAACTTATTTATTACTAGCTCGCATGCTTATATGCTTTTCTTTACAACTAGAGGAAGATTATACTGGATGAGAGTTTACGAAATTCCCGAAGGGGTAAGAACATCCAAAGGGAAAGCCATAGTAAATCTCTTGCAGTTACAAGGCACAGAGGAAAAAATTACAGCTGCAATTCCTATAAGGTCGTTTAATCATAAAGATATTAAAAATGAATATTTGTTAATGTGTACTAGAAATGGCACGATTAAAAAAATTGCATTGGACGAGTTTACAAACCCAAGAAGGGGTGGTATAATAGCTATTAAACTTAAGGACGGCGACATTTTAACTGAAGTAAAAGCCATAGAAAAAAAACCTGAAGTTATAATTGCAACCAAAAAAGGCATAGCTATAAGGTTTAAAGAAAGCGACGTGCGCGCAATAGGTCGCAATGGAATGGGCGTAAATGGAATTTCTCTTAAGAAAGACGATGAGGTTATAGGCATGGAAGTTCTTTCTTCAGATGATGTTTTTTTATCAGTTTCAGAAAATGGCTATGGAAAAAGAACAGAAGTAGGTAAATATCGTTTGCAAAAGAGAGCAGGTCACGGTGTTATTAATATGCAGGCTACAGACAGAAATGGGAACGTTGTAGGCATTAAAAAAGCAAATGACGGCGAACTTATGATTATGACCCAAAATGGTATAACTATAAGATTAAGAGTAAACAGCATTTCTGTAATAGGAAGAAATACTCAAGGAGTAAGACTAGTAAAGCTTAGTGATGGCGACAAAGTTGCGGCTATTGCAAGCGTTGTAAAAGACGAAGAAAGCGAAGCGACTCAGAACGCTGTTAGAAAAAGTTAAAGACGAATAAGTTAAGAAGAGCAGGTAATAAAACAAAATAAAGAAGACTCCAAAATTTAAGAGGAAAAAATGAAACAATTAACTTTAGCATTGATGTTGAATTTTGTTTTTGGTTGTGTTAATGTTTACGCTGGACAATGTTAAAGTGCCAGACAGGAATACCATAATGCCAAATTTCAGGCTTGGCAAGCAGGTGCTGACGAGTGGCGTGGAGACTTCCCATGGAATGGTCTCCAAAGAATAGAACATCATAGAGCTAGGGGTAACGCTGATGTAGTTTGTGCGAGAGCGGAAAGTATTTGTGCCTATGTATGCAGTACATGTCATTCTGCTAAATCAGCATGCGACAGTACGAGAAATCGTGTGTTTATGCAAAAAGCGGATGTGACGCAGAAAGAAGTATGAGAAATCTTGTTAATGTTTTCCAAGATGGTGCAGCTTGTCGTACTTATTCCGACGCGGTAAGGGATGCTGATAGCGTTTGCAGAGGTGTTGACGTAGCTTG
>JAITKL010000038.1 GCA_031278405.1 Endomicrobium sp.
AGTTTGTTATGTCTTACCGCGCAAAAAGCTTAGGTTATTTTTAGAAAGAAGAAAAGTCAGAGGAGGAAAGTAAATGAAAAAGATTGTCAGTTTTGCAGTAGTTATGCTGTTGGCAATACAAAGTGTTTTTGGGCTTGACTTTGACCTTGTTGAATTTATTGAGAGGTATAGAGAAAGGGATGAGTTTTTTATTTGTATTTCTCATTCTAATTGTACTATTAGAACATTAGGACAGAAAATTTCATATTATAACCTAGTTAAAGAACTCAGCTTTAAAAGAGCACTCGCATGCCTTAGTACAAGATTTCCCAATAACAGCATTCCTATTGAAGAAATAATAAAGCTTTCAGATGCTTCAATCCAAGCAGACAAAGCTTTCCGTTACTACTCCAACTCAATAACTGCTAAGGATGTAGGACTGGGAGTTATAGTTACTGGAGTCGCATTTGCTGGATTTGTACCGTTAATAAATAAGCTTGGAATTTTCTTGTTTCTTGCCCCTGTCGTTCAACCAGCCGTCGGCATCGGTATAGGTCTTTTTGCTGCGACGATAGGAGGTGTCGTTGAAGGTATAGCTTTAATATGCAATAATTGGGCTGGAAACGTATCTTTTAAAGAGATTTTCGACAAACCATTTTGCAATGGAACCAGATTTTGTAATGAAACCAGATAAAATTAATTAAAGAAAAGAAAGTCCTAATTTCTAATGAATTTAAGGCTTTTTGCACGGGTTTGTTGTTTTGCAGAAAACATCAGCGATAGAAAACTTAAGTGGAGAGAAAAAGAAGAGAACTATATTTGGAGAAAACTAATTATGAACGCGTTGACATTGATATTTGCTAGTCTTTGTATTTTTGCTATAGGGTACAGGTTTTATGGTATTTTTTTATCCAGTAAACTTTTGCGTGTCAATTCTGGACGAATTACGCCTGCGCATAAATATTGCGATGGACGCGATTATGTACCTACAAACAAGAGCGTTCTTTTTGGACATCATTTTTCAGCAATTGCCGCAGCAGGACCATTGGCAGGTCCTGTTTTAGCTGCTCAATTTGGGTTTTTGCCCGGTGCGTTATGGATACTTATAGGCTGTGTACTTGGTGGTGCTGTTCATGATTTGGTCGTGCTTTTTGCCTCTGTGCGCCATAAAGGGCAGAGTCTAGCTGCAATTGCAACAAAAGAACTTAACGGAAGTATTGGAATGGTAGCCGCATTTGCGATTTTATTTATTTTGATTATGACCCTTTCGGGACTTTCGCTAGTTTGCGTTGGAGCAATGAGCAACGCGCCATGGTCCCTTTTTGTCGTTTGTTCTACTATTCCTATAGCCATGCTCATGGGAATAATTATGAAGTATTGTCAAAAACTTGGGGTTGTTATTGCAAGCATCTTGGGGTTCGTATTATTAATGTCAGCGATTTTTTTAGGGAAAAATGCTGTTGACATAGCGTTGCTAAAAACTTTGTTTACTTGGGGTGCAAAACCGCTTAGTATCGCAATTGCCGTATATGGTTTTTTTGCATCAGTGCTTCCAGTATGGTTTTTGTTGGTTCCAAGAGGCTACTTATCGTCTTATTTAAAAATAGGGACGATTTTCTCTTTAGCGTTAGGAATTATTTTTATTAATCCTGTAATACAAATGCCAGCATTTACTAGCTTTATTAATGGGGGAGGACCCATTATCAGCGGTCCTGTTATCCCGTTCATTTTCATAATTATAGCTTGCGGAGCCATTTCTGGATTTCACGCAATAATTGGAACAGGAACCACGCCTAAAATGCTAAATAATGAAAAAGACCTTCTCTTTGTAGGATATGGCGCGATGCTGGTTGAGGGTTTTGTAGCTATAATGGCATTAATAGCAGCAGTTACCCTTGTACCAGGCGACTATTTTGCGATAAATACACCAAAAGCGGCTTATGACGCTTTTCTAGCTACAAACCCCGGATTAGCTGTTAAGGATCTCGCTTTTTTTAGTGAACATATAGGAATAGATCTTGCAGGAAGAACTGGAGGTGCGGTGTCACTTGCCGTTGGCATGGCAAATATTTTTAACAAAATTCCAACCATGGATAAATTAATGGCACATTGGTACAACTTTGCCATTATGTTTGAAGCTGTATTTATTCTTACAGCTATAGACGCTGGTACGCGAGTTGGAAAATTTTTCCTACAAGATTTGCTTGGTTGTATGATTCCATATTTTAAAAATCAAAAGAGAAAAACAGGTGGCATAATAGCTTGCTTGTTGTTTACTTTTTCATGGGGATATTTAGTTTATACTGGCGATATTGGTAGCATATGGCCGTTATTTGGAATAAGCAATCAGCTTCTTGCTTCTTGCGCTCTTGTAGTATGCACTACAATGTTTATTAGAATGAACAGAGGTAAGCTTTCCTTACTCACAGCAATACCGGGAATTTTTATGTCTATCGTCACATTTCAGGCTGGATACATCCAAATATTTGGAAAGCAGCTATCTAATGGAACATTTTTAAAAGGATATTTTCAAAAGAACCAATTTGTTTTAGGAATCTTAGCTATAACAGTAATGATTTTTATGATAATTGTATTTGTTAGTTCTTTTAAAAAATGGTATGCCTTGTCTAAAGTAAATTCTGTAGTGACGGATGAATATGGCGAAGTTGTTAAACAGACAGTTGAAGAATAAAACGCCAAAACATAGGTTGTAGAAAATTCATTCCAAAATGTCTAAAAACCATAACGTCTCTGCTGTTTGTGGTGGGGCAACATAATGCTTTTATGTATAAACTCAAGGCTAAAATTATACTATTGCCAAAAGCTTTTAATATAATTTTTTATCCTTTTTAATTAGCCACCCACAACTGACTGTGCGAGAATGTCCTTCCACAGTAGTATATGAATATGTGATATTGTCAATTTTTTCTATACGATATCCTTTTATTTCATCGTCATCAGCGTAGTTTCTCAATATATTATCTTTCACATCTCAAAATAAGATACCTTTCCATCATCTATACATATCTTTATCCTTGTCGACTTTTTATCAAGTTCTACGTTACCGCTTATACATGACATATCTCCCATCTTAGAATGCTTGTAATCTGCATTTTTATTTTCAAAAAGATTTTTATACAAATCTAATATTACTGACAAAAGTCCATTATCCTGAATAGAAACATCTATATTTTCCTCTATCTTCGATAACATAAACTCTCTTTTTTGCAAGTTATCATAAGATTTTATAGCATTGTCATTACCATTTGTAATATAAAATAATATATTTGTTGCTACATTATTGCTAAAAGAAATTCCATTGATTTTTACAGTATATCTCTTTATCACATGATTATCGCCAATTGCTATGCTACTATAGACAATAACTAACAATGAAACTAAGGTAATAGTATAAAACGAATTAATAAGCTTCATAAGAAACATCCTTTCCTTTAACAAACGCCCACACCACTTAAATCTTATCTTTAAATCTTTAAATTATTACAAATACTATAAAACTTAATCGAATAAATTATATTTTGTCAACTTTGTTAAGAAAGGTTAATCATTCGCCGTTTGTCAATCAAGCTAATATTCTTAACTCTCTTTTTTACTATCAGAAATTAACTCACAAGTTCGCCCTCGTGCCTCTTTCCATCCAACTCTCCATCTTTT
>JAITKL010000062.1 GCA_031278405.1 Endomicrobium sp.
TTTAAAGCCGGGGATTTAATAAAAGACGCAGACATTATTGAATTTACAAAAGCTCATGCAGCTAAAATTATAGAAGACGATCCAATATTAGCTAAAGAAAGCAATGCTGTTTTAAAAACTCTCATAAATAAATATTTCTCAAACAAAATAAAACTTATCACTGTAGGCTAATTTTGTATAATGATGTTCATAATTTAAAACTAATGTCGGAGATCATAGAATAAGTTTAAATTAATATAAAAGAAAGTTATTTTTCATCTGGCGGACTTTGTTAATTTTAAGCTTTTGGCAATGGATTTATTTGTAAATATCCCATGTAATAAGTTTTTGCCAATGTTTTTAAGCGTTGAAAATCTTCTTACGTAAACCCTTCCAAAGTTATGCTTTGTCTCTTTTAGCCATTCTAAAAATTTTTCTGTAAAGGATATGTTTTAAGTCTTTATATTGGCGATATTTCAGGTAGAATTCTTCTAGGTTGTTAAATAGCTGTTTATCAAGTGCCGAATATGTTAAATATTTGGTTTATATTCTGCTACTTAAAGAATAGATTAAGTAAGCACATTTAAAGTAGTATAACAAAAAAGAAGAATTTAATCTAAAAACTCTTCAGACTAAAATAGAAAGTTTATATACTGAACTTGCCTATGCCATTGAAAATTCTAGAAAGAGAATGGGCGTTTTAGGAAACATTTGGAAAAATTAGAAGACAATAGTCCAAAAATATGATTTAATATGTTCTATTACATATAAAATTTCGGGAGCGAAAGATGCTCATTATTCCAAAGATAAAAGAAAAACTTTTCAAAAATACGAGTGGAGAAGCAGTTAAAAGAGTAAAACGCTTATGGCTTGTTTATATGTTACCCCAATGGAAACTTTTGGTAGTATCTTTATTTTTTATGGGTGTATATTCAGCTTTACATGCTTGGTCTGTTAGTTTGCTCAAGCCTGTTTTTGATAAAGTTTTTATAGAAAAAAATAAAGACATTCTTTTTGTAATTGCCGTTCAGGTAATATTTGCATTCGGAGCTAAAGGCGTAGCTCAGTATATACAATCTGTAACAATGATAAAAATGGGTTCAAATTTTACTAAACGCTTGCAAGGAGATTTATTTGACAGGATTATAGCGCAGGACTTAGAGTTTTTCAATAAGAACAATTCAGGGAATCTTTTAGTATATTTTATGGGAGATTTGGTTGCCATAAGAAACACAATTGTAAACAGCATAACTACGGTCGTCAGAGATGCTTGTTCAGTAGTATTTTTGATTATTCTTATGTTTTGGAAGAGTTTTGATATGACTGCAGCGGTGTTTATTCTTTTTCCGATAGGTTTTTACCCAATATTCTATTTTGGGAAGAAAATAAAGAAAATTTTCAGCAATCAACAGAGTTCTTTTGGTAATCTGTATGCAGTAGTTGCGCAATCTTTTCAGGGCATAAAGATAATAAAATCTTATAATCTGGTAGAATCAGAATCAAAGAAAATTAAAGGCAGTGCTGAAGCTATTGCAGGTATTGAGGTTAAAATGGCCAAAAACAACAATATATTGAGTCCCCTTATGGAATTTTTCGGAAGCATAGTTGCTGCCGGCACTCTTATGTACGGTGGATATAGAATTATGCGCGGAATGCTTACTACGGGCGATTTCGTTGTTTTTTTAATAGCTATAGTTGCAGCATACCAGCCTATGAAATCTTTGGCAAACTTAAATGCCACACTGCAGATGGGGATAATGGCAATAGATCGTATTTTTGCGATTATGGATAGAAAACCAGTTATCGTAAATAAACACAGAGCTTATGATTTAAAAGTAGATAAAGGAATAATAAAAGTTAAAAAAGTTAAGTTTGAATATGTTCCTGGCGTTGAAATTCTGCACGGTGTTAATTTAGAAGTAAAATCTGGCGAGAAGATAGCTATTGTTGGAACGGCGGGATCAGGCAAATCTACATTGATAAATTTATTGTTGAGGTTTTACGATGTGAAAGATGGCAGTATAGAGATAGACGGTCAGGATATAAGGGACGTTACTATAATGTCTCTGCGTGAGAATATATCTTTTGTTTCACAGGATGTCGTGCTTTTTGACGATACTATTAAAAATAATATTTTGATGGGAAGATTTGGAGCTACTTATAATGAGGCAATAGAAGCTGCAAAACATGCTGCTGCTCATAACTTTATTATGAAACAAGAACATGGATATGATACTGTTGTTGGAGAAAGAGGCGACTCATTGTCTGGCGGACAGAAACAAATGGTTTCTATAGCAAGAGCTATGCTTAAAAACGCTCCAATACTTCTCCTTGACGAAGCTACAAGTTCTTTAGATTCAACATCTGAAAGAATGGTTCAGGAAGGGCTTGAAAAACTTATGAAAGGAAGAACTTCAATAGTTATAGCTCATCGTTTATCTACGATAATAAACTCTGACAGAATATATGTTTTTGAATCTGGAAATATTGTTGAAGTTGGTACCCATAAAGAGCTGTTGGCGTTGAACGGATACTACGCAAATTTGTATAAAATTCAGTTTATGCATAAGTAACCTTAGTTCTAAATAAAAAAGATATAACGGAAGGTTAAAAATTTATAACGTGTCAAGAAGGCGGAACTGCTTGTTGAGAATCAGAAAATCAGATTGCAAAACTTTTCAGATGGGATAATATTTATGGTAGGCTGGAAAAAATATTTTGTGGTGTTAAATTGTTGTTGATGGAAAATAACTTTCACCTACAGTGGTAACGGTACTTCAAAATTTAACCTTCAAGATTTTTGTGGGATGTTTTAAGTGTTGGCGGCAATGCTGCTCCATTAGGACAGCAACAGGGTGATGTGATAAGAAATATTGTTGGTAACGTGTCTTTATGTTGGGGTTGGAGTTGTGATGACAATTCCACCAACTAGAGTTTTCTCTGACAGCTATAAAAATCGCTTTAGAGAAGACTATATAGTAATAACGGTTGGAATTTTAATTTTGACGCTTTAAAAGTTGTGCTGACAGCTAATGAAAAATGAAAGCAGATCTGTAAATTATGCTGTAAGCTATTACATAAAATATTAATAAGTGATATTTATGCAAGTGTGAATCTAACATATATGAGGTGAGTATTATGTTGTACAAGGTTCCCCTTTTTAATAATAACGATATTTTTAAAGAGAACCAAATTAAAATGCATGAATTTGATGTTGAAAGGATTAAAGAAAACTCTAAAAATAAAGTTCGCGTTTACGGTGCGAAAAGAACGTTTTTGAAAAAATATGAACATTTTTTTAAATCTGTTTTTAGAAGTTTTTTTAAAATAATAGCTGTTTATTTGTTAAACAATAAGAAAAATAAAAATTATGTGGCTTTTGTAATTCACGGAGGAATAGGCGATAAGCTTAGATCTAAAAGTGCCGTTACAAGTTTGCTGAGTATATTTCCTTCTAGCACAATAGTTGACATATATGATACAAAATCTCGTTTTATATTTAGCGATGTCAACATAAGATTTTTTTTAAATATTGAAATTTGGTCGTTAACTAAAAATAAATACGATGTTGTTTATATGTTCGGGGGTAGTGATGTAAAGGTTTTGCATATAAATCAAAGCAACTTCATTACTAAAAATATTTTAAAAAATATTTCCTATCACAAAAATACATATTTTTCACAAAATAATAACAGACACTTAATTAGCGATATAAAAGCTAGATGCGGCGTTGATAACATTGAAGATTTAGCATTAACAATTAATTATAAGCAAAAACCATTAGAAAAATTTAATATTGAGAATGGCTTAAAGTATGTGACTGTTCAGTATGGTTTTGGCGGTGATGGTAAAAATGATGATATAAAATGTTGGAATACTAAAAACTGGGAAAAACTGATAAAGATTTTAAAACTAAAATTTAAAAATATTGCTGTTGTTCAAATTGGTGTTTCAAATGATAGATTGCAAAATGTTGATATAAATGTTGCAAGAAAAACTTCTTTTGATGAACTTTGCAGTATTATTAAAAAATCATTACTGCATATTGATATTGATGGGGCGTGTTCCCATATTGCTTGGGCTTTAAGAACTAAATCTATTGTCTTGTTTGGACCTACTGATGCTAAATATTCAATGTATCCAGAAAATATTAACATAATGTCTTCTATCTGCGGTGGTTGTTGGCACAGATTTGGAAAATGTGTAATAGGCGAAGAAAAGCCGTCTGTGTGTATGAATTCCATAAATCCGGAATTTGTTGCTGGGAAAGCAGTAGATTACATAAATAGTCTCAATATTGAATAAAGCATACAAAAAATATGGCGTTTATGGTGGTGCAGTTGTTGGCAACGCTTTATATATGGAAGAATTTAGACTTGAAGATGCAGTTAAGACAATGAAAGCTTTAGAATCCAAGTAATTGTTATAAAATATATACTATAAAGAAAATTTAATGGCAAAAGTTTAAATATGCGAACTTGTAAATTATAATGACGCTCTAAATGCTATCAACTTCGGTGCTGACTTTGTAGGGTTTAGCTTTATTAAAGAGTCTCCAAGCAAAATTTCTGAAAGACTTGCTCTTGACATAATTTTAAATCTTCCTCTTTTTGTGACCTTTGTTGCAGTTTTTTTAATGAGGATGAAAAAGTTGTTGCAAAAACAATAAAAAGCTTGGTATAAAAATATTCAACTCAATGGGAGCGAATCTTCAGAGTTTTGTATAAAGATGTTTTTAAGATGTTTTTGTTATGGAAGCGTATAAATGCATTATTGATTATTTTGTTTTAGATGTGTCATATATGTATGAGGAAAGGCAAACGAAGTTAATTACGACGTTGTTTTGAAAACAAAAGAGTTTAAAATACCAATTTTATATCTAGTGGTATTGTCGATAAAGATATTAGAGATTTTTTGTACAAAACATATCCTTACGTTAAAGTTAAAGCTGATTCATCTGTTTAAAAGTTTCCCAAAAGAAAAGATTACGATAAAATGAGTGCATTTATAAAAGCTGCTCATGGACTTTGAGGGTTTAATATGACAGATATTTTTAAAATTGCTAAAGCAACGCTTGAATCTGAAGCTCAAGCAGTAAAAGATCAGTTAGAACATTTGGATTCAAATTTTGAAGAAGCTGTTTCTATAATTAAAGATTGCAAAGGGCATGTTGTAGTTGTGGGTTTGGGAAAATCAGGTTTGATTGGAAGAAAAATTTCTGCCACGATGTCTTCAGTAGGCATTCCTTCAGTATTTCTACACCCTGCAGAAGGGCTCCACGGCGATTTGGGAATGATTATGAGCGATGATGTTGTTATAATGCTTTCCTATTCGGGAGAAACTGAAGAACTTAAAAGGCTACTTCCTACTTTGATAAAAATGAATGTTGCTATTATAGCTATGACAGGCAAACCAAAAGCTTTAATTTGGAAAGATGTTAACCGTATTATTGATTGTAGTGTTGAAAAAGAAGCGTGTCCTTATAATCTTGCTCCGACATCTTCTACTACGGCTCTTCTTGCCATGGGCGATGTGTTGGCTCTTACTGTTTCAAACTTGAAAGGTTTTAAAAAAGAGAATTTAGCTGTTTTGCATCCATTAGGTGCTATAGGAAAAAGACTTACAATGCGTGTTGACGATTTAATGAGAAAAGGAAAACAAAATCCTGTTGTAAAACAAAATGTTAATGTTGAAGATGCTATTATTGTTATGACCAGTACGAGAGTTGGTGCCGTAAGCATTGTTGACGATACTGGTAAAATTGTTGGATTCTTTACCGATGGCGACTTGCGTAGGCATTTGCGCTCTGATGAAAAACTATTGAAAAAGAGCATTGCTTCAGTTATGACAAAATCGCCAAAAGTTATAACATCTAAAATTCTTGTAATTGAAGCGGTAGAAGTATTAAAGAAGTATAATATAGACAATATTCCAGTGGTAGATGAGGACAGAAAACCAATAGGTATTTTAGATCAGGGGGATTTGCTTGCTGAAGGTATTGCTTAATATGCTTTAT
>JAITKL010000017.1 GCA_031278405.1 Endomicrobium sp.
TTAAGGTGGTAATATTTATATGTCGCATAATAGACAAAACTTTAAGAAAGAAATCGTTAAATGATACTTTCCACTATCCTAAACCGTCAATATATCCATTCTGGCATGGAAATGAATTCCCCATGTTGATGTCAAATCAAAAAAGAAATATAGTTATTATGGTAAGTTTTTCAAAAGATGGAGAACTTTTATCGCAGGTTTTACAAAGTTTTGGATATTTAACTGTCAGAGGTTCTTCTACAAGAGGCGGAGCAAGAGCATTGATTGAAATTATAAGATATGCTCACAAAGGGTATTCTTCGTCTTTTGCCGCCGACGGTCCAAAAGGACCTCGCCGACAGTTAAAGTCTGGCGTTATATATGTGTCTCAAAAAACAGGCATGCCTATAGTTCCAATAAATTGTTCTCCGAAGAATAAAATTATTTTGCAAAATACTTGGGATAAGACCATAATCCCTCTTCCTTTTTCAAAAACTATTCAAATTTATGGAGAACCAATTTATATAAATAAGGAAGATGACATTGAAGAAAAAAGAGTTTTAGTTGAACAAAAACTGAGCAAATTAAGCGAATTTACAGACAAATATTACTGGGAGAGGGATATGTCAAAATATCTAGAATATCATCCTGCTCCCAAAATTTTGATAGTTCAACCAAGCAGAGTAGGCGATATTATTTTCTCGCTTCCAACACTTGCAGCCATCAAGCAAAAATATCCGCATGCAAGAATCAGCTGGATAGTTGATGAAAGATGTTATGAAATTTTGGATGACAACCCTCTCCTTGAAAAGATTTTTGTTTGGAACAGAAAACAAAAATCTATTAAATATTATATACATTTAATGAAAAGTTTAAGAAAACAAAAGTTTGATTTAAGCATAGATTTGCATGGGCTTGCAAAGTCTGCAATGCTTGTGAAGCTTGCTGGAGCAAAGTTTAAATTAGGTTCGTCTTCCACTAATGGCATGAGGGAATTTTCTTGGCTGTTTTCAAGAGAAATTAAATCTAACAGTAATCATCATTGTGTGGAACGCCATTTTAAAGTTGCGAAGTATTTAGATTGTGCAGACGAAATTAATTATCCTATACATATACCTGAAGAAAGTCTCAGAAGCATTAGAGATAAATTACTGAAAGAAAATGTAAATTTAGAAAAAATAATAGGCATACATGGTGGCGGAGGCTGGATTTCCAGAAGATGGGGAACTTTTAAATATGCAGCTTTGGCTAAAAGGTTGAAGGTTGAATTAGAAGCTGATATTATTCTTATCGGAGGCAAGGAGGGTGGGAGTAGCGAGGACGGGCTTAATGAAGAAATAATTTCTGAATCTGGCGAACATATAACAGATATGACCGGAAAGATTACTTTAAAAGAATTATGTGCCTTTTTGCAAATATGTAAAGTTTTTGTTGGCAATGAAGCAGGTCCTATGCACATAGCTACGGCATTAAATGTTCAATCCGTGGCTATACTCGGACCTACTGACGCGAAATGCACAGGACCGTATAATGGGAATACAAAAATTATACAACATAAAATGGAATGCCAGCCTTGTAGAAACAGAAATTGCATAAATCCTAAATGTATGCAAGCTGTAACGATTGACGATGTTTTTGAAGAAGTAAAAAAGAAGTTTTATTTAAATAAATGAAAATTTTAATAATCAAACCAAGTTCTTTCGGCGACATTATTCAGGCTGTGCCATGCGCAAACGCTTTAAAACAGGCGTACCCCAGCAGCAATATAAGTTGGGTTGTTTTTAAAAATTTGGAGGGTGTGCCTAAACTGTGTTCTGATATTAACGAAATTCTAAGTTGGAACAGGCGCAAAGGCATTAGAGGTTTTTTCAATGTTTTAAAATCTATAAGACGCACGGAGTACGATATAATAATAGATTTGCAGGGTCTTCTAAGAAGCGCGTTTCTTGCAAAATTTGCCAAAGCTAAAATTAAAATTGGCGCTCCCGGCATGAAGGAGTGCAGTAACATTTTAATCAAAGAAGTTTATCCAGAAAAAGTTAATATAAACGCCACATTAAGAAATCTTGAGACTCTTCGTTTCCTAACAGGAAAATCTTTTCAGCCTAAAGTAAATATAAATATAAATATAAATGTTGACAACGTTTTAAACAAGAATGGAGTCTCAAAAGATTTTATTGCATTTGTTCCATTTGCAAGAGGAAAGGGAAAAAATTGGAGCATTGATAATTATCATAAGCTAATAGGTTTAATTAAAAACAATTTTGCTTATATGCAAATAGTTGTATTGGGAGCAAAATCAGATTTCGGCAAAATACAGTCAAGCAAAGTCATAGATTTGTGCGGTAAAACTTCAATAGAAGAGCTTGCAGGTATATTATCAAAAAGCAAAGTAGTTGTTGGGGCTGACACAGGTCCTATGCATTTGTCGGCTGTATTAAATGTTCCATCTATATTTATATTCGGACATTCTGACATAAATAAAACCGCTCCTTGCTTAGGTAGATTTTCTTTGCTTATAAATAAAGAAAACAAAGATAATATAAACGCTGTAAAACCTGAAACAGTCTTCTTGGAAATAGAAAAATGGATAAAATAGTTTTTTTTCATATGAATCAGCTAGGAGACCTTTTGTTTTCTCTCCCAGTTCTTAAAGCCGCCAAACAGGAGCTTAATGCCAAAATATATTCTGTAGTTAAATCATCGCTGGAACCTCTTCTTGCAGCTTCTAATATTGTAGATGAGACAATGCCGAAAGATAGAAATATTGTAAAGTTTTTAAAAAAAGAGAAAATCAACAAAGTGATACTTTTTTCTGAATCTCCGATTTCTTTACTTTATGTGTATTTATCTGGGATAAAAAGCAGAATTGGCTTTAATACAGCGTCTTTGAGTTTTTTGCTTACAAAGAAAATTGAAAGAATTGGTGTTCCGTCTTTGTTTAACAATAGAGAGTTGGGTTTTGCCGCAGGTCTTAAATCAATACAACAAGATTATGCAAGGATAATAAATATTTCTGAAAAAAATATAGAAAATGTAAAAAAATGGTTTTGTGATAATAACCTTGATGCGTCAAAGACAATTGCGATTTCAATAGGTGCGAGCAAAAGACGTCAAGACAAATGTTTAGAAGAATACAAATGGATTGAAGTTATAAACGTTTTATCAGAAAAGGGTTTTAACTGTGTCCTTTCAGGCGCTGCATGGGAAAAAGAAATTTTGAATAACACAGCTAAAAAATGTAGAATAGCTCCTAAAGTGTTTGTTGCTGAGAATGGTATTTTAGACAGTGCAGCTTTTCTAAAAAAGTGCGAGTTGTTTGCAGGCGTAGATTCAGGGGCTATGCATTTAGCTGCAGCAGTCGGAACAAAGTGCGTAGCAGTGTTTGGTTATACGGATCCCAGTCAAGTAGGACCTATGCCTTTAAAAAATCACATAGTGATAAAAAAAGAAAAGATTTCAGATATTACTTCTGAGGATATAATCTCAAAAGTTTTGCGAGTCGCAATATAAATAATTATAAATAATAAAGCTAAGAGGAATGAACATGTCGCAAAAAACATCATGCATTTCAGAACTTCAAAGTGAGAGAGTAAAGTTTAAGCCCGAGCTCCCAGAAGTGTTAAAAAAAGGAGTGGCTTCCGTAAAAGCTGTGAATGGAAAACCGACGCATTCAGTTGCTGACCAAGTCAAACTAAGAGAGCTTTTCAAAAATACTTACGGGTTGCCGATAGTAAAATTTAAAAAAAGTGCAAATTCTGTTGCTAAAAAGAAAATAATAAATGTCGCAATTGTTCTTTCAGGCGGACAAGCTCCCGGAGGACACAACGTTATAACAGGTCTTTTTGATGGCCTTAAGCATGCAAATAAAAAGAATGGGTTAATAGGATATCTCGGTGGACTTTCGGGAATTCTAAAAAAGAGTTTTAAGAAAATTGACGAAAAAGTTCTTGTACAGTATAGAAATACTGGCGGTTTTGACTATATACAATCTGGAAGAACAAAGATTGAATCCACCGAGCAGTTTTGTTCAATAAAAGATAACTTGGATGTATGCAAAGTAGACGCTTTAGTAATTGTTGGAGGGGATGATTCTAACACAAACGCTGCTATGATTGCCGAGTATTTGAAACAGGAAAATGTGGACAAATGCATAATAGGAGTACCTAAAACAATTGACGGTGATTTGAAAAATAAATATATAGAAACATCGTTTGGTTTTGACACCGCAACAAAAATTTATGCTGAACTTGTAGGAAATATATGCAGAGATGCAATTTCAGCTCAAAAATATTGGCATTTTGTCCGCTTAATGGGCAGAAGCGCTTCCCATGTAACTTTAGAAGTAGGTTTTAAGACACAACCTAATATTGTCTTGATCAGCGAAGAAATTTTAGCCAAGAAAATGACGCTTTCAAAACTCGTTGATAGCATTGTTGAAGTTATAATTAAGCGTTCACAAGACGGTAAAAATTTCGGAATATGTTTGGTGCCGGAAGGGCTTATAGAATTTATACCCGAAATGAAAGAGTTAATTGCTACATTAAATGATATTTTGGCAGAAAACGTTGATAAGTTTACTACAGAGTTTTCAAGTATGGACGAAAAGAAGAATTTTGTATGCAGCAAGCTCTCAAACAGACTTTCAGATTTAATGTGTTCTTTGCCGGCAGGTATAGCTTCTCAGCTTATGTCAGACAGAGATCCGCATGGAAATGTTGCCGTATCTATGATTGAAACAGAAAGACTTCTTATTGAAATGATTCAAAAAAGACTTGCAGAACTAAAAAAGAAAGATAAATATAAAGGCAAATTCTCAAGCGTAACGCATTTCTTTGGATATGAGGGACGTTGCGGATTTCCTTCAAACTTTGATGCAAACTATACATATGCTCTTGGTTATAATGCAGCAGCTCTTATTCTTAACAGTCTTACAGGGTACATGTCTTTTGTAGGAAATCTTCTAAAAGCTCCTAAGCAATGGGAGTGCGGAGGTATTCCTATAACTATGATGATGAATGTCGAAAGAAGAAACGGCAAAGATAAACCTGTTATTCAGAAGGCATTAGTTGATTTGAATGGTAAACCGTTTAAAGAGTTTGTAAAAATGAGAGACAAATGGGCAGCTTCTGAGAG
>JAITKL010000031.1 GCA_031278405.1 Endomicrobium sp.
ACTATTTCAAAAACATCTTTAGTAGGGAGTGTCATAAAAAATAAGCCTGCGGCTCAAGCCGGACTTATAAGCGGAGACAGAATAAAATCCATTGATGGGGCAGAAGTAAATACATGGAGGGAAATGATAGAAAATCTAAAAAATAAAGCTGATAAACGGGCTATTTTTGTAGTTGAGCGAGGCGCCTATACTTTTGACGCGATCTTAACTGTAGATAAAAACCCTGTTACTGGCACAGGCGTTATTGGCATAGCCCCTTTTATAGGAAAATCAAAAGCAGGTTTTTTTGAGTCTGTTTATTTGGGCATAAAAGCTCCTCTTTCCCAAACTTTTATGACTGTTGAATATCTCATTGTCAAACTGATTTCGCTTGAAAAGCCTGACATGTCAGGACCTATAGGCATAATGCAGTTGATGGGTAAAGCTACTAAATCTGGGATGGCTGATTATTTGAAATTTCTTGCTGTTATATCGGTGGCTTTAGGCATGTTTAATTTATTTCCAATACCTATGGTTGACGGCGGTATGGTAGTTTTGTTTGTTATAGAAGGCATAATTAGAAAACAGATAAGTACAAAAGTTGTGCAAGTTTATAATACTATTGGTTTGATTTTTGTTCTTGGAGTTTTTATCTTTGCAACGTATAGTGACTTTTTGAGATTAGACATAGGCAAACTATTCGGCAAGTAATAGAGTTTGTATTTTAATTCATACATCCTTATCCTTAGCCTAAATTTAAAATACTATGAGCTTTCTAGCTCTTTGCCTTTATCGCCACATATTGCTAGAGTTTTTATCAGGAATCCAAGATAAAGTGCCAAAGTAGTTTGTTGTATTTGTATGTTTAATAAAGTAAATTTTTAAAAGGACAAATAGAACTGAACAAAATTTTATTTAAGGTACAGATTAATTTACATCCTAATCTAGTGATGTCCCAAAACTCATGAAAGAGTCTATAAGTTTAATGTCTGAACTAAAAGAGTCACTTCATTCTGTTCATTGCGTCGCTAAACTTTATGAGAAAATTGCGAATATCCACCATTTTAGCGGTGGTAACGAAGGTATAAAATTGAACTTTTTTACAATTTTATATCAAATTTTGAATACGAAAAACGCCAGAGATTCTATCAGTTTGTTAAAACATTATTTTGGCGAGTAAAATGAAATTTTATAAGAGAAATCAAACAAGAAAAGTTAATATCGGCGGTGTTATAATAGGTGGTGGTGCGCCTATTGCTGTACAGTCTATGACTAACACAAATACAAAAAATTGGAAAGCGACTGTAAAACAAATAAAGCAGCTTGAAGAAGTTGGTTGCGAAATAGTAAGAGTTTCTCTGCCCGACATGGAGTCTGCTTATAACGTAAGCAGAATAAAAAAGAATATAAAAATTCCATTAGTAGCGGACATTCATTTTGATTACAAAATAGCTTTAGAAGCAATAAAACAAGGCGTAGATAAATTAAGAATCAATCCTGGAAATATAGGCTCAAAAGACAAAGTTGAAATTTTAGCAAAAGAAGCTAAAAAAGCTCATATTCCTATAAGAATTGGAGTCAATGCAGGGTCGTTAAAAGAAGTTCATAATTTCTTTGACGACGCTTCTCGTGCTAAAGCTCTTGCCAACGTGGCAATAGAACATGCAATGATTTTAGAAAAGCATGATTTTTTTGATATAGTTGTTTCGCTAAAAGCTTCAAATATTGATACAACGATTCAGGCGTATAAAATTTTTGCTTCAAAGAGAAATTATTCGTTGCATTTAGGCATAACGGAATCTGGTTCAATTTTTAGTGGTACTATAAAATCTTCGGCAGGTCTTGGTATTATACTTTACGATGGCATAGGCGACACGGTGAGAATATCTTTAACTGCAGATCCTATTGAAGAGGTAAAAGTTGCATATTCTCTCCTACAATCTTTAGAACTTAGAAGTTCTGGAATAGAAATAATTTCGTGTCCCACTTGTTCAAGAACTCAAGTTGATTTGATAAAAATGGTTTCAGATATGGAAAATAGAGTGGTAACACTAAAAGATTTAAGAAAACTTTCTAAGCCTATAAAGGTAGCGATGATGGGTTGCGTCGTCAATGGTCACGGAGAAGCAAAAGACGCGGATTTTGGAATAACTGGCGCCAAAGATGGTGGAATATTGTTCCAAAATGGCGAGATTATCGGAAAAGTAAAACCTGATAACTGGGTTTCAAAGCTTGTTTCTATGATAAAAGATCGTCTGACCAACAATTCGGAGGACTAAAATGGCAGAGATTTATTTGACAAGAGATGGCAGAGAAAAACTTATTAAAGAATTGAAAGAGTTGCAAAAAAGAAAGTCTTTAATTCAAGATGAAATAGCAAGAACTAGAGAACACGGCGATTTAAGAGAAAATGCGGAGTACCATGCTGCAAAAGAAGCTCTTACAGATCTTATGCGAAGAATAATGGAGTTAGACTCAAAAATTGCCAGAGCAAAAATTATAGAAGATCAAAATATAGAAACCGATAAAGTATTTATAGGAGTTACAGTCACCATACAAGATGAAGATGGTGATAAGTATGAATATACTGTCGTAGATTTAGAAGAGGCCGATCCTTCTACAAATAAAATATCTGTTCAGTCTCCTCTTATACAAGGACTGCTTGGACATAAAGCTGGAGAAACTGTTAAAGTTGAGCTACCTGCAGGCAAAACAAAGTTTAAAATATTAAAAATTTCAAGATAGTTTTATGGTTTATTTATCATTTGCAAACTTGACCGCCAATCTTAAATGGCATAGAGATTCTCAGATTTTTGCTGGAATTATGATGGCAAGTGTAGCATATATTTTATAGGTATAACGAGACTAATAGACAGAGGTATTTATGTTTTTTACGAAAATGTTAATCCCGACTTTAAGAGAAGATCCTTCAGATGCAGATAGTATATCTGCAAAACTGATGATTAGAGCGGGAATGATACGCAAGCTGGCTTCGGGATTTTATGAATTTTTGCCTTTAGGGTTAAAAGTTTTAAGAAAGGTTGAAAATATAATAAGAGAAGAAATGAATGCTGCTGGCGGTCAAGAGATGAGTCTTCCTTTGGTGTTTCCAAAGGATTTGTGGATTGAGACTGGACGGTGGAGTATTTACGGTAAAGAGCTTTTTAGATTTAAAGATAGAAAAGAAGCTGAATTTTGTTTGGCTCCTACGGCGGAAGAAGCTGTAACAGATTTAGTAAGAAAAGAAATCAAATCTTACAGGCAATTTCCCTTGATGCTGTATCAGTTTGGTACAAAGTTTAGGGATGAAATTCGTCCTCGTTTTGGCGTTATGCGTGCTAAAGAATTTCTGATGAAAGATGCATATTCATTTCATAGTGACGAAGTTGATTTGGAAAGATATTATAAGATTATGTTTGACGCTTATACAAATGTCTGTAAAAGATGTGGTTTTAAGTTTCGTGCAGTTGAGGCCGCTTCAGGCGCTATAGGTGGATCTTTTTCCCACGAATTTATGATTTTGGCAGAGACTGGTGAGGAAGAAATTGTATGGTGTGATTGTGGGTATGGAGCAAATAGTGAAAAAGCCGAATGTTTACCAATATATCAGCCAAAAAAAGAATCTTTATCTTTGGAAGAAGTTTTAACTCCTAACGTCGGGACTGTTGAAGACGTCACAAAGTTTTTAGAGACTTCTCCAGGAAAGTTTATTAAAACTATGGTCTATAAAGCTGACGGTGATCCTGTTGTTGTTTTGGTGAGAGGCGATCATAAAATAAACGAAATAAAACTTCAGATCTTGCTTGGCGTTGATGATATTGTACTTGCCGATGTGCAGACAGTTGTTTCTATAACTAATTCTCCTTTGGGTTTTGCTGGCCCTGTTGGGCTTACAGGCGTTAAAATTATTGCAGATTTGTCTGTAGTTAAGATTTCAAATGCAATTGTCGGGGCAAATAAAAAAGATTATCATCTTAAAAATGTAAATTATAATAGAGATTACAATGCGGATATTGTCGCTGATATAAGAAAAGTTATGCGTGGAGACATCTGTCCAAAATGTAAGAAAGAAAATTTAAGATTTTCAAGAGGCATTGAAGTAGGACATATTTTTAAATTGGGTACAAAATACTCTAAATCTATGAATGCAATGTATTTGGATGCAAATGGCAAAGAAAATCTCATAGTGATGGGTTGTTATGGTATAGGCATTACAAGAATTCTTGCCGCTGCTATAGAACAATCTCACGATGACAATGGAATAATATGGACTGACAATATGTCTCCTTTTAACGTCGTAGTAATACCTGTAAATTACGCCGATGCGAAAATCAAAGAAACAACAGATAAACTTTATAAGGAGTTAACTTCAAAAGGCATAGACATTTTGGTTGATGACAGAGATGAAAGAGCCGGTATCAAGTTTAAAGATGCCGACTTGATAGGTATTCCATACAGAATAACTATTGGAGAAAAGAATCTTGAAAAAGGGTATGTTGAATTAAAAGCAAGAAGAGATGGCAAAAAAGGTATTAAACTTTTAAGCCCACAAGAAGCTTTGTCTGAAATAATAAAAATATTCAACAATTAACTTAAATATTGCCTCTACATAAAAAACGCTTTGGTGATTATAGTTTTAATGTTTCATAATTTTTTGTATCGTAGATTTTGTTAGCTAATAGAAGTAAATGGGAGCAGAATAAAAATGAAGGATTTTTTTAAACTCAAAGAAAATAATACTACGATCTATACTGAAATAATAGCAGGCATAACGACATTCTTCACAATGGCATACATTATTTTTG
Organism: Endomicrobium sp.; assembly: GCA_031278405.1. Next base: position 4,785 of record JAITKL010000031.1, read on the forward strand.
TAAACCCCGCTATTTTGTCGCTCAATCCGGGAATGCCGTGGTTTGGTATTTTTGCCGCTACAATCTTAGCTTCGGCTTTTGGGACAATGTTTATGGCTTTGTTTGCGAATGTTCCTTTTGCTCTTGCTCCCGGAATGGGTGCCAATGCATTCTTTACTTTTGTTATATGCAAACAAATGGGTTTTTCATGGCAGGAAGCTCTATTTATAGTAACAATATGTGGCTTTTTTATAATCCTAATCACTGTAACAGAACTTAGAAAAATGATCGTTAAAGCAATACCAGATTTTCTTAAAGATTCTATCAGTGGCGGTATAGGTCTGTTTATAGCATACATAGGTTTTAAAAATGCATCTTTCTTAAAATTTTTATCTGACTCGGGAAATTATAGCTTGTTAGACAATGGTAGTATTATTGCAAACAGCGCTGTGGTTCCATCTTTAGTTTCTTTTAACAATCCTCATGCATTGTTGGGACTTATAGGTCTTATAATAATGTCCTTGTTTGTTATAAAAAAAGTCAGAGGTTCAATTTTTATAGGAATAGTTGCGACTATTCTGATAGGCATTCCTATGGAAATAGTTGACCTTTCGAACGTTAAACTTTTTGATCTCTATTCTCTGAGAGCGTTAAGAGATGTTGCCTTTGCGGCTTTCAGTCAAGAGGGTATTGGAAATCTTTTTTCTGATTGGAACAAGATAATTCTTACAATAACTGCAATACTTGCTTTGTTGTTATCTGTAACTTTTGACGCTATAGGAACATTTATCGGAGCAGGCAGAGTAAGCGGAATTTTTGATACCGAAGAAGAAAAAAGTCTTGCAAATAAAAAAGGTATAAATTCAAAATTTGAAAAAGCTTTGTTTTCAGATGGTATTACAGCAGCGTTTAGCGGTCTTTTTGGTACTAGTAGTGTTACAACCTATGTTGAGAGTGCCGCGGGTATATCGATTGGAGGCAGGACAGGTTTAACGTCGCTTGTAGTCGCTATATTGTTTTTGCTCTGTCTTCCGTTTGCTTCACTTTTTAGCATTGTTCCTTCTGAGGCTACGGCTCCTGCTTTGATTATAGTTGGTGTTCTTATGATGTCTTCAGTTATGAATATTAATTGGTCTAACCTTGAACAAGCTATTCCTGCATTTTTGACAATAAGCATAATGGCTTTTGCATTTAATATAAGCTATGGAATAGCGGCAGGGTTCATATTCCATTGTGTTATAAAGTTATTTCAAGGCAAGATAAAAGAAGTTCACCTAATATTGTCAGGCACGGCTATTCTGTTTTTAATCAATTTCGTCATAATTGCAATTAGAGGCTAAATAATGGATTCGTCAAGATATAATGTAGCTGTAATAGGTTTGGGACCCGGAGGCACTGCTGCAGCTGTAAGAGCCACGCAATTGGGTGCGAAGACTGTTGTAATAGAAAAGTCATTTGTTGGCGGAACGTGTTTAAATTACGGTTGTATGCCTACTAAGTTCTTATGGCAAGCGTTAAAGCTAAAACAGAAAATTCAAAAATCTTACGAATACGGGTTTAATTCAAAATTAGATCCTGTTGTTTTTTTAGATGTTATAAATAAAAGAGATAAGAATATCTCTAATATAAGAAAAGGAATGGAGT